>CAIKFU010000001.1 GCA_903826775.1 uncultured beta proteobacterium
CGATTCTGCGTATTGGGGGAGTGCATTTTGCCTTGGATGATTTTGGAACGGGCTATTCATCGTTGGCATATCTGAAAAAATTACCACTAGATCAATTGAAAATCGATCAATCTTTTGTGCGCGAAGTTCCACAAGATCCTCATGCTTGTTCTATTGTGCGTGCGATCATCACTTTGGCCAAGAGTTTGGAGTTGGAGTTGGACATAATTGCTGAAGGGGTGGAGACAGAAAGTCAGCGCCAGTTTTTGCTGGATAACGGTTGTGAGCTGTATCAGGGTTACCTGTTTAGCCGTCCGATATCGATAGGGCAATTCAATGAATTGGTGCAATCGGATCAAACCCAGAAAGCCTGATCTTCATATCCGTTTTTGGATGGATTGTTGCTTTTAGGTATTTTGTATCGTGTAGAGCGATTGATCTATTTATATTTCGCTTTAATGGAAATTAGATGATGTTGTAGGTAAGAAGTAAGACAGCCACCCCCATAAGGATTAAAGCAACCATAAAAAATTTATCAGCAATATCCTCAAAATACACTTTTTTAGAATTGCTGCGTATGGAAAGATAGGAGAAGATTGCGCTTGATAAAAAGATGGTGGCGTCGGCAGCCAAAATATCGTCAACCCAATACCCAATACCCTGATTTGCCTGAGTGAGCTTTACGATGCTAATGACGGTCATGCAGACGCCAAGCATTCCTCCGGATGTCGGTAGGATATGACCGCTGAGTTGGTTGTCGGGTTTGATGGGGTTAAAGGTGGGTATTTCCATGTCTGAACTTAAGGTTGAGATCTGGTTGGGGATGAATTGCCACCTAAATCGGGAAGGTTATAGCTCGGCTGATTTATACCAAGTCGCTTGGGAATGGCTACTATAAATTCTGACACTGAAGCATCAAATACGGATTTTTGTTCGGCTGTTAGAATTTTATAAAGCGGCTTGGCGGAATCATCCACATCCTTTAGGCTTACGTATCTGTTTTTGGCATTTTCTTGCGCTTGATTAATGTATTTCAATCCATCTAGCGGAATGATTGCGGTGTCGGCATTCAATCTGGCACGCTCCTTTGCAACGTCGCTGGCGTATACGCGTACTTTGCTTGCAAAGGCTTCCCAAGCCTTGTTTTGTTCAGGGGATAATTTGAGGTGTGTTTCCAATGCGGATAGCTGCACCTCCATTTGTTCGTAGGTCAATAGGCTGGAGGCGGGGGTTATGCCGATATGTGAATTTTGTGAAGCAGAAGAAGAATCGGGGCTATTGGAATTCATGCGACCGCCAGCTCGGCGCGAGCCTTGCATGCCTGGTATTCCGGACCCGGAAGTGCCACCCCATTGGGCATAGGATTCTGTTGTAAGGAGTGTGGAGGTGAGTATAAAAAGAGTGCAGAGGATGGTGCGATTTAGCATGGAATATTGGCTTGATTGTGTAAAGCGAGGATTCTTTCACCGACTTAGACGGCTATGTGGAATAAAAACTTACGCACCATACTACCAATAGTTACTTAAGGATTCGTAAGTATTTCCTAGTTATTATTGTCTAAGAGGTAATACGCGTGGAGAAATACATGAATCAAAGAATGCAACAACTAATCATGACAGTCGTTTTGGCCGTCGGTATCGTCGGCATAGCCAATGCAATCCTGCCTGAACCTCAAGATCCCCAAATTGTTGCCAATATGAGCTTTGACGAGCGTTTAAAAATGTCCAAGGATTTGCGGGAGCAATTTAAGCACGCTACTCCTGCCGAAAGGAGTGAGTATCGTCAAAAACTACACGCCAAATTGAATGCATTGAGTCCAGAGGTTCGGAAAGCGTTGCGTGAAAAGATGCACGACCAGTGGCAAGCATTAACTCCGGAACAAAAAAAGGAGTTGCAGGAAAACCGCAAGGCGATGATTGCTTCAATGACATCAGAGGAGAAAGCCGAAATCAAAAAAGAGCGGGAGGAGTGGATGAAGGCTCATCCCGATGAAAAGAAGCACTGGAATAAACCGATGAATAATTAGGGGATGGATTTGGGTCTATTTACCTCCGACAAGCATCGCACTGAACAGTACTTGTTAAAGTGTGCGGTTGCTGGAGATGCCCAAGCATCTAAGGAGATTATTCGCATATTAAGTCGCCCAGCCTATTCACTTGCCTGGAAGATGTTGGGGAACAAGGAAGATGCCGAGGATGTGGTGCAAGACGCATTCATCCGTTTATGGAAAGGGGCAAATTCCTATTCTGGCAAGGCCAAACTGTTCACTTATTTTTATTCGATTGTGAGTAATTTGTGTTTGGATCGATTAAAAGTAAATAAAAAGTACGCCTTTGATGAGTTTAATGAATCTGAACATCAAGGTGTTGGTGATGTCATGTTAGAGATTGTCGAGAGGGTGCATTCGGAAAAGATTCGGTCTGCAATGGATATTTTGAATGCCAAGCAGAGGATGGCCATACTCATGTGGGCCTATCAAGATCAAACGGCTGAGCAGATAGGTGTGACGATGGGTATGAATAAGAATAGTGTGGATCAGTTGTTATATAGGGCAAAATTAAAACTTAAGGCAGAATTGGAAAAAGGCGGCGATTATGAATTCAATTGACAAACAAAATCTTCGAAAGGTGTTCGATCAAATTGCTGTTGAAGAACCATCACCAAATTTTGAACATCGAGTTTTCCAGGATTGGCAGCACACGGTTTTGTGTACTGAAAAACCTTCCAATCGATTATCGGATGTATTGGTGATGGCTAAAAACCATCGCAAATTCTCCTTGCTGATGTTAATGGTGGTATTAATGAGTTCCTTCTTGTTGAGCCAGTGTTTGATGACGTTTCAAGATGAGGATTTGCATCGTATTGATGCTTTGTCAGAGTTGAGTTTGTCCACTATGTAATGGATAAGAATGGAGTAAATGCACTTAATTTTGTGTTTGTTGTGCGGAGGCTTTAGCACGGATTGCAATCAACCCAATTGAAATTTGGTTGATTATTTATACTGCTGGATATCCATTGTAATATTTGATTATATTAGTTCGCTAATATTTTGTTATACACTTTCTTATTCAGGCTTAGTGGTTGAGCATCGGACGTCAAGTCAGAGAGAGTGCAACATGAGCGCGAACGCTTTGAAGCAACCAGTCAGTGCCGTGATTACAAAGGCGGATATCGCGGATCGCCTGTTGTATAGCGCCTACGAGCGCAAATTATTCAATGTGTTGATGACATTTGCCGCTACGCTTCTAATGGGAATTTCCCTATTCAAATTTCTGCCAATAAACATACTGATATTTTGGGTATTTAGTATTTTGGCGGTTGCAGGATTGGGTTTTGTGGAATTAATGGCTTTTCAAAAAGCAGCACCCGGCCCTGAAAAAACCCCTTTTTGGGAAAAAATCTTTTTTCTTCAGTCTGC
>CAIKFU010000002.1 GCA_903826775.1 uncultured beta proteobacterium
CGTGTTTGACGCGTTTATGAACGCTAAATGTAATAAGGCCTTTTTCATTAATCCTTAAGCATAGGCCTCTGGCTTCTGTATCCCTGTACTCCATCCTCTTTCCTATTGGGGCAGGCTCTAGCGACTCAATAGTTTTTTTATTGAACCGAAAGTCTTTATTCTGCATGACTTATTTCTCCTTTGGGTAACATCTGGGTAACAAGGTACATGCATTTACATGAGTTTGCATGTATCCCCATGAATACTTGATTAGCGTTGAAGCCTTTTAGATATTGGCTGAGATGGCTGTGTGAATTAGCATGAACAATGCTGAATAGATTGAACATGTGACTTTTAATCCGTTGGTCGCGAGTTCGAATCTCGCCCGACCCACCAATAAATAACCCCCTACCAAGCATTAGTAGGGGTTTTATTTTTTGAGAATGCAACATCTACATTGCATACAAACGTTCTTTGAGGTTAAAACGCCAAAACTTACCAATCGGCCTTATTTAGTAAAACCTTTCTTTTTTAGCCAACCTTCAATCAAATCCGCTATTTGCAGATTATTGCGATCCATCATCATCATATGTGAATTGCCCTTAATTCCAATTTCCGGCAGATTGATAACATCCACACTCCCGCCAGCCTCAATATATTTTTGATTTAAAGCAAGCTGATTATTACGAATAGTCGGCCAACGTGAATCTTGATTTATGAAATCCCCGTAGATCGTCAGAATTGGAGTGTTTTTAAGGGCATCTGCTTTAGCGGGATCGCCAAAACCTGCTGGCTCAACCAAGATCAATGCTTTTACCTTATCTGGTCGTGCTTGAGCAACCTTTTGCCCAAATTGACCGGCTTGGCTATGTACCAACACAATGCATGGACAAACTTTATCAACTAATTCTATATATGCTGAAATTGTTGCAGCATCTGTCGTCGTCCAACGAGGTACTACTTGGCGCATAAAGTTCATATAGCCCTCTGCTGGAAATTGACTTCCCGGAAATTGAACTCGTTTTGCAGGGTCTTCACTCCAGCTCCCTGTCCCAATCCGAAATCGACTCCAAGGATTATCTATTGGCAAAAACTGTGGCTCGCTTGTCCAAATTTCAGGAGAAGCCCACCCTGAACGACCTCTTTCAACTGCATCCGATACATAAGTCTTCCATCCCTTACGAATAAAGTAGTTTTGCCAACCCTCTCGACCATCTGGAGTGGTCTCATATGTAACGCCAGTTAAACCACCGCCATGCCAAAGCAAAATTGGCAATTTACCTTTAACATTTTTAGGGAAAAAATACTGAACATACATTTGCTCAACTAAATAGCTACCATTTGGATCAATTTTTGCTGGTGCACTACCTGGACTAAATACAACCTCCTTAATGGGTTTACCAGCAATCTCCACTAGTCGCCCTCCAATATGAAAAGAGCCGACTTCAGCAACATCAAGCGGCGCTAATTTTGACTGGGCAGTTGCGCTAAGTGCCAACAAAATGCAACAGCTAACAAGCGAAAACTTAATAGTCATATTATTCATAAATATCTTTCATTATTGATGCAAAAATAATTATTCAAATTAAATAATTCAAAAAAACTTTACAATCATTAAGGCCAATACAATTTGGCGGGATTATCTACCAATAATTTACGTTGTAACTCTGAGTTACATGCTATATGAGGTATCCAGTCAACTAATAACCCATCATCCGGCATATGATTATTAAGGTTTGGATGAGGCCAATCTGTACCAGTTAACACTCGATTAGAAAAATTCTCCACTAAATAGCGCCCAAAAGGCACAACATCTTTGTAAGCATTTTGTTCACCATTTAATGCCTGTGGGCCACTTATGGAAAGCCTCTCAGGGCATGTAACCTTAGACCAAATATTTTCATATTCATTTAAAAGCTTAATGAATAATCTAAATTCGGAACTGTTTACCCCTTTACTAACATCTGGACGACCCATATGATCAACAACAACCTTGGTTGGTAAGGCGGTAAAAAAATCCCATAACTCTGGTAAATCAACGCCTTCGAAATGGACTACGATATGCCACCCAAAAGGCGCAATTTTTGCAGTAATTTCCATTAATTCTTCTTTTGGTGTGAAGTCAACCAAACGCTTTAAAAAATTAAAACGAACTCCTCGCACTCCAGCCAAATGCATTTTCTCTAATTCAACTTCGGTAATTTGACGATTTACCGTAGCAACGCCACGAGCTTTGTCATTGCTGTGTATTAATGCATCTATCAGCGCGCGGTTATCGGTTCCATGACAGCTTGCTCCAACTATGACGTTTTTATCAAATCCAAGATGGTCTCGAAGAGCAAATAGCTGTTGCTTGGAAGCGTCGCATGGCGTGTACTTTCGCTCTGGAGCAAACGGAAACTCAGCGCCCGGCCCAAATACATGACAGTGTGAATCAACTGAGCCTTCTGGAAGGGCAAATTTTGGCTTCGATGGATTGGCATACCAGTCCAACCATCCCTTGGTTTTTTTAAATTCCATTTTGAAATCCTTACATTGTTAATTTAAGTACATTTATTGTTTTTGTATGTTTGCCTTGTTAATAATAGCTCCCCATTTTGCAATTTCGGACACCATAAGCTTCTGGAGGTCGGCTACAGATGAGGATCTTGGTTCCATGCATAAATCTTTAAAACGAGCCTGAACATCGGGAGAATTCAATGCAGTCACTACGGCTTTGTTCAAAATGGCTACTATTGCAGTCGGGGTTTTACTAGGCACAGCAAGCGCATTCCATGCGGATACTGTGAACTCTTTAATATTTAATTCCTTTGCTGTAGGAGCATCAGGTAAAAATGGCGAACGTTCGGAACCCGTTACGGCTAAAACACGAATAGCATTACTATTTATCTGCGTAATGATTGGACCAAGTATTTCAACTCCAACATCCACTTGACCACCTCTTACTGCAGATATAACCGCAGGGGTTCCATTAAATGGAATAACTTGAATATTAATTTTGGCCTGCTCTTTAAACAACTCTCCAGTTAAATTTTGTGTACTACCAACGTTAATGGTGGCGAGATTTAACTCCCCTGGATTCGCTTTTGAAAAATCAATAAAATCTTGTAAATTTTTATAACGAGATTGAGTTCCAGTGAATATAACAAGGTCAAAATAGCCTAAAGTAGAAATAGGGGTGAAATCTTTCAAATTGTCATGAGGAAGTTTTTTAAATAAGGTCGAACTAATAGCGTTAGCATTAGACATAAGCAGCATAGTATGGCCATCTGGTGCTGACTTAGCAACAAGACCGGCGGCAACTACCCCGCCGGCTCCTGGATAATTCTCAACCACAACGCTTTGAGCAAGCAATTCTGTTAATTTTTGCGCAATGATGCGTGCGCTTAAGTCTGCAAGACCTCCTGCGCCAAATGGAACAATAATCCGAATTGGCTTTGTGGGAAAATTTTCAGCATAAGCACCAGTAGATATTCCAGTAATAATAATTACCAAAAAAAGAATACAACTTCTGACAATTTTAATCATGCAATCACTGTTCAGTTGATTTGTTGTGAAACTCAAGAATGACTATAATCAAAGTCGTTAAACACACCATCTTAAAGAGTGGTGTAAATTATTGCTTTTTATACAGCATCACGAATATTGATGCAACATTAATTTGGGAGACGGCATGCTACATGAGCTTCGAATCTATCACTGTGCACCTGGAAAATTAGGCGAAGTAAATAAGCGATTTGCAACCGCAACGCTAGCATTATTTACAAAACATGGCATTAAACAAGTGGGATTCTGGACGACACTTATAGGCCCCAGCAATTTGGATTTGTACTACATTTTAGAATGGGATAGTCTAGCTGATCGAGAAGCTAAATGGAGTGCATTCCAATCAGACCCTGAATGGCACAAAGAAAAATCTGAAACAGAAATCAATGGTGCCATCGTTAATAGCTTTGAAAATATTATGCTGTCACCCACTGCATACTCAGCTTTAAAATAAAGTGGTATTGGTTGTGTTTATTTTAAATTTAAATATTCCCCATTTACTCTTACTCAACCTTTCCCATGCCAATTTCGCTACTAAAAGGCAAAGCGGCTCGAACCACCATCAACCGGTATCACAGTCCCAGTTACATAACTTGCCAATGGCGAACTGAGAAATAATGCTACGGCTGCAATTTCTTCCGTTGTACCAAAGCGGCCAATAGGAATTTCAAGGCGAGAATATTCAAGTTCACTTTCTAATGTTGGATACCGCTTTTGAATTTGTTCAGTTCTGATACGTCCAGGCTGCAAGCAGTTCACAGTAATCCCATTCGCAGCAACCTCACGAGAAAGTGCTTTAGCCCAAACATGGACAGCTGCTTTTGCAGTAAAGGCTGCATTCAACATACGCGGTTCGGAGGTGCCTGTAAAAGTCACGATACGCCCCCAATTAGACTGTTGCATTCCAGGGACAATTGCATGCGTCAACTCCCTGATACGAAAGAAATTTAACATCATTCCTTCCTGCCATTGGTCCTTTGTAGCATCAAACTGAACAGGTCGACTTCCACCAGCGGCATTTATCAAAATATCGATATGCCCAAGCAATTTCTCAGCCTCCTTTGCCACTCTTTCTGGCTCGCCATCTATTGAAAAATCAGCCTCTATCGGAATAATATCTCCAACGTGAGGGCCGGACACTTCCTTAGATAGTTCCTCTACTAAGCTACTGCGCCTTGCAACACCAACAACAGTAACCCCCTCCATTGCCAAAAGTCGTGCAGTAGTTCTGCCAATCCCCTGACTGGCACCGGTAACTAAAGCCGTTTTTCCTTTTAAGCCAAAGTCCATAGCACCCTTTTATTTAGAAACCTTAATTTAACTTTCATTAACGAAAAATCATTTATCATTTTTTATGCAACGCATTTAAAGCTTCTTCATATGCGTGATAGCCAATAGACTCATAAAGCTCTTCCCGTGTTTGCATTAATTCCATCACATCCTTTTGAGTTCCCTTTGCGCGAATAGTGCGATAGACGATCTCAGCAGCCTTATTCATCGCTCTAAATGCTGATAAAGGATATAAAGCAATATCAACCTTTGCTGACCTTAATTCATCCAAAGTAAATAATGGAGTCTTTCCGAATTCAGTGATATTCGCAAGTATTGGCACCTGAACACTCTCGGAAAACTGCTTATATTGCTCCAACTCTGTTACCGCCTCCGGGAAGAGCATGTCCGCTCCAGCCTCCACATAACGCAATACTCGATCAATAGCCGACTCCAAACCTTCAGCAGCCAATGCATCTGTTCTAGCCATAATGACAAAATGCTTATCAGTTCGAGCATCAACGGCAGCTTTAATCCGATCCACCATCTCATCAACGCTAACAAGCTCCTTATTAGGTCTATGACCACAACGTTTAGCGCTAACCTGATCTTCAATATGTATTGCCGCTACGCCTGCCGCCTGCATAGAACGAACTGTTCTAGCTACATTGAAAAATGAATTTCCAAATCCAGTATCTACATCTACCAATAATGGCAAATTACATACATCAATTATCCTTCGAGCATCTGTTAATACATCATCAAGATTACTAATTCCCAGGTCAGGCAAGCCTAATGAGCCTGCAGAAACTCCACCACCAGACAAATAAATTGCTTTATAGCCAGCTCGTTTCGCAAGCAAAGCGTGATTAGCATTAATCGCTCCAATCACCTGCAATGGAGATTCTTCTTTAATCGCATTCCGGAAAGCGAAACCTGCACTATTTGTATTCATTTTGAATCTTGTTTAAAAATACTGAAAAGGTGAATTTAGTAAATAACTCCACTACACAGGGCCTAAATATATGCCAACTCTAACAGTAAGCTATAACTTCTGAACTTTAATTCCTCCCCTTAGCTGAATTTAGGAAAGTTCAAGTCAACATTTACAATTTAAATTTAAGAATTAAGATTTTGATGAGGCACTGAAAATGCGCTGTAACTAAAATTAATTTTAATGGCCTTTTTAAGCAAAAGAACCGGCTTCATTTCTTAATTGAAGGTTTTTTCTCCTACATTTCCAAAATAATAAAAGCCCAAGGAATGCTGAATAGAGGGGGCTTTTAGTTAACTCCGGTCCAATAAAAAACCACCCGAATGAACTGACCCCTAGAAGTTGGACAGTTTGGTTAGGTTAACAGAAGCGATTGAGTTCGGTATTGCACCGAGCTTAATCCCTTTAGCTTTTGTTTGATTCGATCGTGGTTTTAGGCCAGTGGCTTTATATAGCAGGGTTCAATTAATCCGAAAAAATTAATTGGACTTAAGAAATTACAATATCTCCCTGCTCCATTCTCTCCCACCAAATGAATGGAAGTAGGTACAGGGGTTCACGATTTCCTTGTAATATCTCTAAAGAGCCATCTGCTGTTTTATTTGCCTGATATTGACCAGGCGAGAGATGAGTGCATCCATCATCCGTTCCATCAGTTCTGCGAACTCTAGCCAACATTTTTGTAGTAACGAAGATATTCATTAATTGCCCTTTCATTACGAATTCAGCACAGTTCGAATTTAGACCTATCCATACCTCTCTAAAGTAAATATTGCACTTAAATGGTGCAATATTTACTTTACTTGCTAGGCTCAAGTAATAATTTTCAAAATACGCTTAAAGAAAACCTTCCAGAAAAATAATTTTGAATAGGTAAATATGGATAAATTTACAGGTGAACGACTCACTCACAATGCTGCAAAATGGGTGCTATCCTATGCAAAACTCAAAGGACTGACATGAAAAATAATTTTGCTCCACTTTTCTTTGCTGGGATAACGATGGCCTTTACGGCCTATTGTCAAACGCCAGGGTTTAGCAGAACCCCATTGCAAACACAGGACTTAAGCGTGCCAAATAAAGTTGTAGTTCAGGCCAGAGCGGAGTTTGACCCAGGCGTGGCGGCCGGGCGACATACTCACCCTGGAGAAGAGATGGGATACATACTTGAAGGCCAACTAGAACTAAAAATTGACGGCCAGCCCCCAAGAATTGTAAAAACTGGTGAAGTTTTTTTTGTACCTGCAGGATTGGTACATGACGGAATTAATAATTCCACTGGAAAAACTAAAGTCCTTGCAACTTATGTAGTGGAAAAGGGCAAGCCCGTAGCGTCTCCAGCGCCGTAAACCTTAATTGTCACTGCCAGTGATTCAAGAATCAATCGCATTTAGGTTGCTTTGGCCCATAAGAGTTGACTATTTATCTTAATAAGTCATCGATTGAGAGCCTACGGAAATTGATTATATTAAAACAGTGACGACCATCATTAACCAAGGCGAAATCTAATTC
>CAIKFU010000003.1 GCA_903826775.1 uncultured beta proteobacterium
GCCAAGAGCATTCGTGTCAATGGTGCCGCCACCGGTATTCAACGTGATTGGGCGATCAAGTGCGAAGGCGGCAAAGTATTTGAGTGTGCCACCATCAAATGTGACTCGTGTGCCGGCTAAACCCAGATTGGCATTGGCATCGACCACCGTCGTGCCGCCATTGAGGAATGTTCCCAAGGCGTATTCACCTGTAAGACCAACCAGAGTGAGTGTTCCCGTGCCAGTTTTGGTTAGCTTGCGATTAAATGGATTGTTGTTGATATCAAGACCATTTTTCAATTGGGCATTGCTCGGTAAGCTATCGTTGTTCGCTTGACCGAAAACCAATTCTGTTGCCTCGGTAAAGTACGTCGTGACATCGGGCAGCATGAACACGCCGCGCCCTAGAGTACTAACCAGAAGGACATCGTCTTCGAATGAGTATTGCAAACCGTAGATGGGGGCATTGGGTAGAGAGCCTAAGCGCGTATCCCATGTGAATGTGCTGACATTAGCGGGATCACGCAGGGTATAAATATAATTTTTGACGTTCGTGGGATCGGTGGGGTTAGAATTCACGCCTCCTGCCACCAAGGCAGAGACGCCATATTTGTAAATTTGATCCAACCCGCGACGATATATAAACGTTGAACTGTTGAGGTTTCCGTTGATGTTCATAATGTTTTGCAAACCTGCGTCAGTTTCGCCGTCTGGGATGACAATTTGCGCGCGAATAATATCTGTCCCCGTGCTGAAATAGATTCGATCCGTACCCTTTTGGCTATCGAACAAGGTGGCTTGAATGCCGTAACTGTTTTCAGAAGCCGTTGTGTATAGCAAATTGGTTAGAGGTGTGGAGCTAGTTGCATCATTGTTGTAATACAAATACCCGACGGTTTTGCTATTGTTGTCGTAAGTGCCGGTTCCCGTTAACAGGGCAAACTTTTTACCTGGATTGGCGGCGCCATAGGCCATACTGCGAATGGAGGAATTTATATTTGCGACTTGACTGACCGATAGCGGAATAATGGGGTTTGAATCGGAAGAAATTTTAGCTAAGTCGTCTTGACCTACATAGGATTCAAAGCCGCCAATGGAAAAATAGCTTTTATCGTTTGCATTTAATACCATCAAGGGAACAAACGGCATTGAAATGGGTGTTATACCTTGAGGGGCATTCGAGAGGTACTTCGTAGTTCCATTGGCATCAACATAGTAGGGTTGTAGCCGTGAATAGGATTCCCCTTCATTACTGCTGTTGACAATCGTGCGAGTCAATCCTATTAATTCGTTAGAGGAGGTATAGAGTGCAGCTTGTTTGGCGCCGATATTTGAATTGACTGCGGCAACCCCTCCATCTCCGCCAGACAGAACGATAAAAGGGGATGCGTTGGCTTTGTTTTGGGCTGCAGCCCCATTGTCCTGGGTGGATGTGACTGCAGTATGCGTCAATGCATTCCATCCCGCGTTATGCACCTCGCCGATTTGCAGATTGAAATTGGAGGACTGCCAAATGCCGGTACTATTTTGTGGGTTGCTTAACTTATAGATACCCGCATCATCCGCCTGGATGAGATTGCCTTGGCTGTCGATCATCATGAAGCGCGAATCGGCATGCGGACCCGAGCGGTTGGCAAAGTTATCGGTGATCGGCGTCCAAGTGGTTAATCCCGTTATGGGGTCGTAATTTCCCCTGAACAATCGTCCGCTATAAGTTGATCCACCGATTGAAGTGGTGATGCCGTTCTGAATGAGGGCTTCGGGACCTTGAGCATCTCCGCTAATATAAATTACGGAAGAATTATTGGGGTCCACCAGTACCCTGCCGTGTATGGAGTACTGTCCGCTGGAGTACAGGTTTGCAATGTATTTTTGCCCATTGACCGTTTCATTGGTGGTGGGCGTACCCATACTGGTCCAGCTATTGCCTTGGTTGCTAGTGCGATAAACCGCTACGGCAGTATTTTTAATGCTGCCTAGGGCTCCTTGTACTCCGCCTGCACCGATTACTGGATTGGCCAGATCGGCTATCAAAACCCCATCGTTTGCGATGGACAGCCGAATCGTTGCCGTCATTTGCTGACCTGCGCTCGTATTTTGGAGGACGTTCAGATTGGTTAATTTTTCCCAGCTTAGTCCGCCATCAATCGAGCGGTATACCCCGGTATTATTCAGATCGGCGGTGTTGGATACGGCAGCGTACAGGCGGTTCGCATTGGTCGGATCCCTCACTAGCGAGGTAATTTCGCCCGCGTTAAGTCCAGCACTGATCGGAACAAATTTGGATCCACCATCGGTACTGACCCACAGATTTTGATTGGTAGTCAAGCCCTTTGTGCCAACCACAATCGAATTGCCATAGGCGCTGACTTGCGTAATATCCTGATTTACAAGAACGCTATTGCCACTGGGAATTCTCCACGTTTTGCTACTGGTGTCGTACACCATTAGACCTGTTAAAGGTCCGCCAGATCCGGTAAAAGCGCTTTGGTTCCCGGCCCCCACCCACAGGTCCTTGGAAATGGTGTTGTTAAACGCCATCGCCCCGATGGAAAGCGAGCCCAAGTTGTCCCCTATTGGCGTCCACGTGGTTTTGCCCTGACTATTCGTATTGCTTTGCCAGACCCCGCCCGCTAAACTTCCCAAAAAAAACGTATTGGGATCGTTTGGCATGGGCAGCTCGTACATGACTGCTCCGGTGGCTGGGTTATTTCCTATGGAGGGATAATTACCGGTAATCCCTTTTACATTTGTATCTGCGGGGGGCGAATTGCCAACTTCCATCAATACTGGACCAGGTCCAATCGGAACCCACTGAGCTAAGGAATTCGATCCCCAAAAGCCCATTAGTAAAACCAGGTAAAGATGCTTAAGACGCATATATTCCGAATAATAAGAGTAGCAACAAAAATGCCATTTCCACTGCTTGGTAGAAACCATTGCTTACACAAGCATTTTCGACTTTGAAAAATCGTGGGGCTTGATATACATCAATGCAACGTGGTGAATTCAACCGAAACGGTATCCAGATCTTTCTATTTGGGTGTATCCGGATTAGGATGAAATGGTGGAGTTGAATTGATGCAGCAAAGATGAAGACTACGAAAACCCTTGGTATCGGTATCGCCTTTGCGTTGCTTGGGAATGGCGTATTTGCCAGTGAGCATTTGCATTGGGAATACGCGGGCAAGGACGGCCCTGCCCATTGGGGCGCACTGGGTGAAGAATTTGCCGCTTGCCAGACGGGCAGATTGCAAGCCCCAATCGATATCCCTGTGCAGTTGGCAATCCGAAACGATTTTCCGATCCGACCGGGTTACCAATCCTCGAGCGGTGACATCGTCAATAACGGCCATACGATACAAGTCGTATTGGCCGATGGCGGATCGGCCAATTTATCGGGCCAAGATTACCCCATCGCGCAGTTTCATTTTCATACTCCGGCAGAGGAACGGGTTTCCGGAAAACGGTATCCGCTGAATGCGCATTTGGTTCACAAATCCGCCGATGGAACGATCGCCGTGATTGGCATTTTTTTTAAAGTCGGGGCGGAAAATGCGGTTTTAAAAAATGTTTTTTTAAATCTGCCTGCCGAGGAATCAAGCGTTCCACTGCCAGAAAAATTCGACATCGGCAGCATGCTGCCACACGCATTGTCCTATTACAAATACGCCGGGTCGTTGACAACGCCTCCTTGCAGTGAGGGTGTGACTTTTTATATTCTATCGACCCCATTGGAAATATCGCAGGCACAATTGAACGCATTTCAAAAACGATTTCATCTGAATGCCAGACCCATCAAGCCCGTGAATGGTCGTATGATTGTCTATAGCAGGTAGGTATTGCAAATGAACAGGCTGCGCCTTTATTTCAACCGCTTTTCGTAATCCATTGGAAACGCAATGCCCCATAAACATTCTTTGAAGAACCCCTCCTTGATGCGCCACACCCGGGACACCTTGGTGGAGGAATTTTGGGCCTGGGTGACGCTGATTAAAAGCGAGTGGAAATGGTTTTTGCTCATCGCATTGGGCGTGGCGATTCTGATTGTGTTTACCAAACCCCTGCCTCCCAAAAACGTCTATCTGGCGGTAGGCCAACACGGCTCCAAATTTGAAGCCATTGGTCAAAAGTTTGTGCCGTTTTTTGCCAAGCACGGTCTCGCCTTGCATTTGGTGAGTACGAGCGGTTCCGCTACGAGTTTGGCGGAACTGGCCGATGAGAGCAACCAGGTAAGCGCCGCGCTGCTGGTTGCAGGCGTGGCCCAAAAAGGCCAGTTTCCCAATTTGGTATCGCTGGGCA
>CAIKFU010000004.1 GCA_903826775.1 uncultured beta proteobacterium
AATAAAGATCCCAAGATGATGCGGAATTAGGCATTAGCTTGCTTTTTTAAAATGAGCTCTGCTAACGCGCCAATATTCTCTAGATTTGAAATTTCATCTGCTGTAAAACGAAGACCAAAGGCCTTTTCAATGGATACTACCAGCCGAATATGAGCCAAACTATCCCAGCCTTCCACATCTTTTGCAGCGGTGCTTTCTGTAATAGTCAATTCATCATCATCAAAAACATCTTGGAAGATAGGTGTGAGTTGCTCGACAGTTGATTGAATGTTTTTTTGCATTGTTGACTTTAACAGTAGATTTAACAACCCGTTTACGATATTCGGTGTTATTTTAACCTCCCTGCACCAAAAAATGCCACAAAAAATAAGGTTTTGCTTGGTTAAACAGGCAAAATTTACTAGTTTTAAAATACTCAGCGTAGGCAAATTTGGGTTAAATATATAGGCCATGAAATTTGAAAATAGTACGGCATTACTACGAATTACGTTGTCTGGAGTTGTGATGTCAGTGTATATTTCCACTAGGAGGTTAGCCTCAGACCGTTTTAAAGGTAAATTTATATCCGAACCTTAGTAAATCAATCTACATGAGGCAGTGTTTATGGATGGCGTATTAGTGATTGAGAGCGATAAAGAATTATTGGATTCGCTTGTTGAAATTATCTGTATAGGACCTTATCGGGTAAGTGCGGCCTTAAATACCGATTGGGCTTTTGAAGAATTAAAAAGCGGAAGAGCATTTAGTGCTATTTTGCTTGGCCACCACTTGCCCCATCTTGATGGAATAGAATTTTTACGGCGAATTAAGTCGGATTCAGCATTAAACGATATCCCCGTAATATTTCATTCTAAATCGAATGATCAAGAAGTTATTTATGAGGGCATCAGTTCAGGCGCAAACAGTTATATACCAAAGCCTGTAGACCCATCAATTTTACTTGCATTGACCCATTCCGTTGTTAAGCAGCACCATGAGCTAGTCGCGATGAAGAGGGTTGCTCAGGAAAAAATTAAAACTTCCAGTTTTCTTCATTCTGGGGTTTATCAATGTCGTGATATTGCCGAAGCAAGCGAGCTGGCCAACGGGCTAGCCCACATGTGTCCTGATCATGAGCGAATGAGGTTGGTTTTCCATGAGTTATTGATTAATGGAGTCGAACACGGCAATCTAGAAATTGGTTACACCACAAAGACTCGCTTAATACTGGAGGATTCCCTCAGGGAGGAAATTGAACTAAGGCTATCCGATCCTCATTATAGTAATCGGCAGGTTATGGTTGATTTTATAAGAAGCAAGGATAGATTGACGTTCATCATAAAAGATGAAGGCGAAGGCTTTGACTGGCGAAGTTATATGGAGTTAAGTCCAGAGCGAGCAATGGACCCTAATGGGCGAGGGATAGCGCTTGCTATTATGGCCAGTTGTGAGTGCGTGAAATATCTTGGCTCTGGAAATACAGTTGAAGTGACTGTCGATTTATTTTCATCTCCAAGTACTTAATTTTGTTGCTGCTTTTAAGTTGCCTGCTTTTCTCATTGCCGTACCCATTTGTTCAACAAAATGTCCGTTTTTAGAGTAATGAGATAAGGCCTATGGTTATTTTGGCTGTTGATCTGCTTGTTAATCCGGTAAATCGGTATGCAATAATGAATGAATGCATTTAATCTAAACCAATAAACCCTTTATGCAATTTTATGCAATCTAAGATTTATCAGACTCTGAAAAAGATTTCTCCGGAATCGGATTTTCTGGGCTCAACCGATTTTGTAGAAGATGGGATATTGGATTCCCTAAGCATTGTCGAGTTGATGGTGGCTCTTGAAAAAGAATTTGGGATAAAAATTAAAGGAATTGATGTTCTTCAGGAAAACTTTAACAGCGTAGAACATATTTCAAAAATCCTAAAAAAATATGGGGTGTTAATAGATAACCCATAATATTAAATGGTTATTTTATTAAACCTTATTAAGTCAAACTGCTGGGCTCCAGTTTTAATGGTCGTGAAATTTCTACGTTATTAAAATTATGCAAAAATTTATACTACCGGTTCATCAAATTGCAATAAATTGCCTTTGTAAGTTGACATTCAAAATATACAAAGATGGCGTTGTTCTGAAATGAAGAGAGATTTTAATCGGATTTCTGTTTTGGATTACCTCTTGGATTCTCTTGAGCGCTTTCCTCGCAAGCCTGCAATTCTTGACGGAAAAACAAAACGAAATTTCTCACAATTCTCAGAAAATGCCCACCAAATTGCAATGGCTTTGGAAAGCCGCACTAAATCAATTAATTGCCCGATTGCGGTTTTTTTACCAAAAAGTTATGAATGTTTAGCGAGTTTTATTGGGGTGCTACTTTCGGGGAATTTATATGTTCCTTTGGATACAAGTTCGCCATCCACAAGACTGTTGCTCGTATTTCAAAATCTAGTCCCAGAGTTAATTATCACTTCAAGCGAGTACGTCGCGTTGTTGAGCGAACTGGGTGTAGAGAAAAATCGAATGGTTTTGATTGATGAAATTGATTTGTTAGCTTTTTCCGGAATTTCAGCGCGTGAATTGAGGAATCATCGTTTTTCTGGTGTTATAAGTACTGACCCAGCTTACATAATATATACGTCAGGCTCCACCGGGACCCCAAAAGGGGTGGTTGTTAGTCATCGAAGCATAATCAACTACATTGAGTGGGCTCGAGAAACTTTTTTATTTAAGCCTGGCATGGTAATAGGGAGTCAAGCCCCGTTTTATTTCGATAACTCAACTCTGGATATCTACTTGTGTTTATCTGAGGCGGCTAAGTTAGTTATTGTTCCCGAAAAATACTATGCTTTTCCAGCAAGGTTACTTGAATATGTGAACCAAGTAAAAATCAGTTTTGTTTTCTGGGTTCCGTCGGTACTGATTGCTATTGCTAATCTAGACATGTTGAGTTCTATAACGCTACCTCGCCTAAGGTATATTCTTTTTGCTGGGGAAGTAATGCCTACCCGTCAGTTGAATTACTGGGTTTCCAATCATTCAAGTGCGCTTTATGCAAATTTATACGGCCCTACCGAGATAACCGTGGATTGCACTTATTTCATCGTTCCGGGGATGCTTGATGAAAATCAGTCCGTTCCTATTGGTTTACCGTGTCGCAATACCGATATTCTTGTTTTGAATGATTCGGATAAGCTGTGTATTGATAACGAAGTTGGAGAGTTGTGTGTTCGAGGAACATCCTTAGCTCTTGGTTATTGGAAGGATTTTGAGAAGACAAGAAGGGCGTTTTCCCAAAATCCCTTAAATGAGAATCACCCCGAGAGGATCTATAGGACTGGGGATCTGGTATCACGTGGATCAACGGGCTTAATTAGCTATATCGGCCGTAAGGACCACCAGATTAAGCATCAGGGATACCGCATCGAGTTGGGAGAGATTGAAACGGCAGCGCTTAAGTTGCCTGAAATCGACAATGTTTGCGTTCTTTATAACCAGGAAAGGAAACGCATAACGATGATTTATGAGGCGGATGCCGATCTTACGCCGCCTGAACTTAGAAAAAATCTTGCAAAACATCTGATGAAATATATGTTGCCCGTAGATTTTCACCGGATAGATGCACTACCAAGAACTCCAAATGGAAAAATTGATAGGCATAAGCTTACAGAGATTTACTTAAAAAAGCTTACTTAATGGTAATGACCGATTTAGAATTTTCGGCTCAAGGGTTTGAGTTTTAACTATGTTTAATTATTAAAATTTAAAATATAAAAATGTGGTTTGGTGGCTTGTGTTGAGAACGCTGAGGCCACAAATTAATCCAAATAAGGCAATAATCATTGGGTAGACTAATTTAGCGTTATTGGGAATATATTTCTTAGGGTTATTGGTGATGGATAAAGTATTTGGCAGAAAAAATGTAATCAAAAGAGAGCAGGTTAGTATTAAAAATACTAACTGAAGCCCTAGAAACCATTCATTCAAATTTTCGATGATAAATCCGTTGAGCCCAAGCATGCTTTGATATATTTTATCTGCCGTGGAAACATCATCCGAGCGAAACATAACATTGGCAAAATTTACCGCGAGAAATGTTAGTAACCAACCAGTAATTTTTTTCATTTTTTTATAATGAACTATCTTATTTTTCCCAGGTATCGGAAAAAATTTTCTCCAAATATGGTTGGCCACGATATATAAACCATGCATTCCACCAAATAATACAAAAGTCCAATTAGCGCCATGCCATAAACCCATAATTAAAAAGATCAATATAGTGGGTATAACTAAGGATAGTATTATTTTTGTTATAAGTGATTTTTCTTGTCCCATTTTCATAAATTTAAATGTAATGGGTGTATACAAATACTGTCCGACATATTTTGTAAGCGTCATATGCCATCGCTGCCAAAAGTCAATTATGCTCGTAGCTTTAAAAGGTGAATTGAAGTTAAATGGCAGCAGAATTCCAAAAAGCAGACCCAAGCCTACGGCCATATCCGAATAGCCTGAAAAATCGAAATATAACTGAAATGTATAGGCTAAGGAGCCAAGCCAGGATGTCCAAAAGTTGGGGATGTAATCCTGATGCAAAGAGTTGAAAAAGCCATCTACAAAACTACTTAAGGAGTCAGCTAACAAAACTTTTTTTGCAAGCCCGATAGTGAAAATAACTATTCCTAATAAAAATTTATCTTTACTTATTATGAAATTCTTATAATCAGAAAATTGAGGCATCATTTGTTTGTGATGAATCAATGGGCCTGCAAGTAAATGTGGGAAAAATGTAACAAACAAGACATAATGCAGGAAATTACGTTCCTGAGCTGAATCCTGATAGCTGTCTATTAAAAACGCAATTTGAGTAAAGGTGAAGAAGGATATGCCAATCGGTAATGCAATATCCATGCTGTCTATTGCATCAAGTCCAATAAAAATTCGCAACTCATTTGTGTTTTCTATAAAGAAATTGGCGTATTTAAAGTAACCAAGCGCTAGAAGGTTTGCAGTTATTGCGAAAAACAAAAGCGCTTGACGATGTTTAAAATTTGAATTTGTAATTTGCAATCCAAGTAAGTAGTTTATGCAAATCGAGATTGCTAATATTGGTAATGCATAAAGACTCCAGTAGGAGTAGAAAAATATCGATGCCAGCGTCAACCAGACTATTGCGCCCCGATGGGATTTTCTGGAAATTAAAAAAAATCCGGCTAAAACTATTGGCATGAAAACAAATATAAATTGGTAAGAATTAAAGAGCATTTTTAATTTTACGAGGTAGCTATCTTGTGGTGCATTTTATGGTTTCATTGTTTACATCACGGCGTGGTAAGTAGTTTACGAATGATAATACCTAATGTCTCAACGTTTGTGTTTCCTATAAATCTAAGTAAATTTTCGATTGCCTTCTAATCGGTAGGATACTCATAAATGCAATAATATCGTTTATGAGTTCCCGTTTAATTAAATATCTGAATATAATTGCTAAATCATTAGTTTGAAAATACATTACCAAACGCAGTTCCGCATTCTTGTATTAATTATTAAATAAGCATGAACTTCTAATTGAGTATGAATTTTTATTTGATTTTCGAAAAGGATGGTTTGTTCGTGATTTATTGTTAAGATTTACTTGTTTACTAAATCATTACTTCGGCTGCTTTTAATCTTTTGAATTAGCTTTGGTGGGCGTAGGACTTAGTATCGAATGAAATTGCCGATACTTTACTTTTAAATCTTTGTAAGATATACGTGGAGTATAAATGATTAAATATTCTTGTAAGAAGCTGATTGCTTGTTTATTACTTTTGGTTAGCTTTACTTCAATCATTGTTTATGCTGAAGGTAATGCAATTGGTATTGTTGGAAAAAATGGATGGCTTTTTGTTAGCCATGATATTTCAACTTCAGCCGATATCCCGACGACTGATGCATCGCTTGATTTAATTCGACGTTTCAATAGGGTGCTTTCGAATAATGGCATAACTATGGCTTTAGTACTTATTCCAATGAAAATGCGAGTTTACGGTGAATTTTTACCTGCTAATGTGCATTTAAATAATGCCATGATTGGGCAATATGATTACGCCCTTAAAAAATTAATTCCCAGTGTTAATGTGATTGACCTTAAGACTCCATTTATGAAAGACTCGAACCGAAATGGCGGTCCTTTCCCTTTGTTTCTGAAACTTGACAGTCATTGGTCACCAAGTGGGGTGTTTCTTGCCGCTGAAACTATAAAGGCTGGAATTGAGATCAACCCGGTTTTAAAAAAGGCCCTAGATGCTACCCCGGTTGATACATATAAGCTTGAGATTGGCAAAACGAAAAAAACAAAAAATTCCCATGATCTTACTTCTCTACTTCCTCCAGGTGATGGGCAGAAAATTTTTCCTCCAGAGGAGTCATTATTATTTACTGTCGTCCGTGTTCCGCCAAAGAAAAGTGGAGATATACCCCCGGTGATGTTACTAGGGACTAGCAATTCAAAGCCTTGGACAGGGTTTTCTGATGCGCTCAACTATACCTTGCAGAGGGACTTGCTTGTTGATACCACTTTAGGTGAAAAAGGAAACTGGTACGGCGCCGAGATATATTTACGTAGCGATGCATTCCAAACAAAGCCACCTAAATTATTAATTTGGGAGATGGAGGAGAGGGACCTGCGTGCTTCTCCTAGCTACCAGTTTAGAGAAGCGCGCTACAGGATAGATAATACTGAGTGGTTGTTACGTGTTGCTGCTTTGGTGCAGGCAAATTGCAAGCCATCTTCAGTGAATGTAAAAATGAATTCTGTTGGATTGGCTTCTAATTCCGCCAATCAAAAATCAGGTGGGATAGCCGCTGGATTAACTACCGATACTGATTTTATCGAGCTTAATTTCAACAATCCAATCGGAAAGCTAGATTATTTATCAGCAAGGCTTTCTAACTCTGGATCTACTTCAGTTATCCTTGAGGCCAGCGGTTCAGATGTGCCAACACGACAATTTACTGTGCCCGTACCTGGAGATGGTATTGAACACGTTTTTAAGTACCCGCTGCCTTCAAATGGAAAAGGGTATACAAAAGTGCGCATTCTTCCAGGCAAGACATCTGGATTCTCATTTCAGGGTTTGCAGGTATGTCATCTGCCCGATGATTTGCTTAATTAAGATTGTTAAGTAAAAGTGTTATCGATTGGCTAGAGGCTTAATGAATTCTGGATTGGGAAATTATGTTTTTAGGATTTCCCACGATAGAATTTTGGAAAATTGCGTAAGACGGCTGGACCGTTGAAATCCCAGGATTTGCATTTCCCAAGGAACAGAGGGGGGACACTTTCATCGTCCGTAATTAAAATTCCTGGTATCGATTGAAATGCTGCGGTAGCCATGCTGGAGAGTAGTTCCCTTAAATGGGTGCAGCCGGTAATGCCTCCGATGTTATCCTCAATTGCCTTCCTCCAGCCTTTACCGATTCGACATCCAACCATTTTTTTCATTGTTGGTAAAACGTCTGGGCATTCTGGGTGGGGATTTGCATCCATTGAAACTTCAATGTCTTTAATAATTAGCTCTTGATCCACCGTTAAGCGAATTGACATGTCATGTATGGGCTGGCCAGGAGGCCATGTTCGATCTCCAGTTTTAAACGGTTGGGATTTGATATCACAAAGTCGTCCTTCTATGTCCCATAATCCATCTTCTCTAGCGTAACCGTTAAATGTAAGCTCACGTTTATGTAGGTGGGTTCGAATGGCTGGCTTAGGTAGCATGAGTAAATTCTCTAATTTAATGTTTAATTTTTTTGGCCAATGAAGCCCGTTTGACTTTATAACCGCTGAATATAAGCAACTGTATATAAATGCTTGATCAAGAAAGGATTATCTCAGTAAAAAATTATTTGCTTGCCAAAGCATATAGCAAGGGATTGCGTTATCAAATAGATGCCAGGGGGAGAGATGAAAATTCGATTTCAATTATATTGAACATGAGTAGCGTGAAGGCGATGAAGATTGGCCTGGTGGATTTTGATAACTAAAGTTTTTGTAGTGATTTTATGGTTTTTTTCGATCCTTGAGAAGATCCCGTAGGCGTTTTGGAGCTGGCACAAGCGGGGTTCGACTCCGTGTCCAAGCACCTTGTTCGGTGGGCGATAGGGCGCGTCCTCGACTCATAAACCATGATGCAAGGCGATAAAATTTAAATCGACTATAAACATATGCCCATGCAGTCCAGACACTTGCGCCAAGGGTAGTGCGCGCGGATCCACTTCCACGTAGCGTAGCGTTTCCGCTTTTTTGGCTAGCTTGAGCTTCGTTTCTCAGACGAACGAGAATTTCAGGTATTGGAATCATGACTGGACAAACTTCAGAGCAGGCGCCACATAGCGTCGAAGCAAATGCAAGGGGATAGGTGGTATCTAGACCAAGCATGTGAGGCGAGACAATGGAGCCAATGGGTCCGGGATAGGTGGTGCCGTATGCGTGACCGCCTATCCGGGCATAAACAGGGCAATGGTTCATGCATGCTCCGCAGCGAATGCATTGCAAGGTGGCTCGCAATTCTTCATCGGCATAGGCCTGAGTTCTGCCGTTGTCTAGCAAAATTAAGTGCACTTCATCGGGCCCATCTTTTTCATCGGGTTTGCGAGGCCCGCTAATCATATTGAAATAGGTGGTGACGGATTGCCCTGTGGCTGAGCGCGATAACAGGCTAAAAAGAGGAGGGATATGCTCAAGTTTTTCTACAACTTTTTCAATTCCCGTGATGGCAATGTGAATGCGTGGAACAGTCGTGCACATCCGCCCATTTCCTTCGTTTTCAACAAGGCATAAAGTACCCGTCTCAGCAACCGCAAAATTGACTCCTGAGAGTCCTATGTCAGCCTCAGCAAATTTATGGCGTAGAACTTTTCTGCCAATTTGAATGAGGGCGTCAACATCTTCTGTGTAGGAAACTCCCGGAACCTCCTCAGCGAATAACTTTGCAATATCCTGTTTTGTCTTGTGAATGGCCGGCATGATGATGTGGGAAGGGGTTTCACCGGCGAGCTGAACAATATATTCACCCATGTCTGATTCGATGGCCTCAATTCCTGCAGCTTCCATAGCATGGTTAAAGCCAATTTCTTCGCTAACCATCGACTTGCCCTTAATGATTTTCTTCGCGTTTACGCGCTGGGCTATGGCAAGTGCAATTTCATTTGCCTCTGATGGTGTTTGAGCCCAGTGCACACGAATGCCGTTTGCTGTGAGATTTTCTTCAAGCTGTTCTAGTAATTTAGGGAGGTTGGCTAGACTGTATCGACGGATTGATGCTCCTAGCTCGCGAAGACTGGAAAGTTCTTCTTGATCGGGAAATTGAGCGCGGCGTTTGGCTTGAAGAAAATCCATTGCCCCTCGAAAATTTTTGCGTTGTCCTGGGCTCTCTAAGGTTGTGCGACTGCGATCCTTAAATTCTTTGGTGGGGTGAAAGTGCACGGTTTTAGTCATGTCGCTATTCCTTCTGGGGGTGGCAAAGCAACACCACCAATTCACGTGGACCATGTGCACCATATGCGAGTGTTTGTTGAATATCCGCAGTCTTCGATGGGCCGCATACTAACAATGCGTTTGTTGGAAGGGCATCAACCCATTTTTCTGAGGTCATTGCTGAAAAGAAGTCGGCATGAATATTGTTGGTATCGAGGAGGGCAAAATGGACGGAAGGAACGAGAGACATTAATCGCGGTTCGGAGCTGCTTGGCCAGAGAATTAAGCTGCCCACTTCGGCTATAGCTCCTCTTGCTCTTGTTAAGGAGGCGTCAATGCTGTCAAACAATTGGTTTTGCCATTCATGAATAGGTTCTTTGTAATAAATTAACTCGATATTCGGGTTGCATTTTTCAAGAACTGCTCCGTGCTCTGTATCTGTGCCAATTAATAAGTTCTTTAAACCTTTAGATGCTAATATTTTTAAAAGAACTTCCGGCCATTCTTTATCGGTTGTTTCATAAACTTCTGTTTTAACTTCTTCAAGGGCTTTTCGTAATCTGGAAACCTTTAAGGATAGATCTTCATTCCGCCCATGTTTTGCGTACCAAGAAGAAACGTCTGGCAGTGGCGGCTTTTGAGAAACGGATGCACTCCGTAAACAATTTAAAATACTTTCACGAGCCGTCATATGATTTCCTGAGAGGTGCGTTTCCAAAGGAATGTGGCAATATGCTCCCCTTTGAGTGATGGAGCAGTTCGACCTGCCATTTCATCTTGTTTTGCAGCACGTCCAGAGATGTTTAGCAAGCAACCGCAGTCGGCAGAAATAACCTGATTTGCACCAGAGGCTTTGATACTAGCGACCTTATCGGTAACAATAGCTTCAGAAATTTCCGGATATCGTATGGCAAAGGTGCCGCCAAACCCACAACATTCTTCGATGCGATCCTGCTGCACGATGTTTACATTGTTTAGGCTTTCAAGGAGGGCGATACTCGTTTCATGAGCCCCCATTTCCCGCCTAGCATGGCAAGAGGTATGAAGCGCAACGGTACAATCAGGACCTAAATCTTGATGTTTAAAATTGACAATGTGAACTAAGAATTCAGTCAATTCATAGACGCGAGAAGCCAATTCAAGCGCCTTGGAATGCAGTTTTGGGTCGTCGGCAAAAAGGGAGGGGTAGTGTTTGCATATCATGCCTCCGCACGAGCCAGACGGGATTACTACTGGCCAAGGTTTTGTAAATAAATTGAGTTGTTGCAAGGCAACAGCTCGAGCTTCATCTGGAAAGCCGCTGCTATAAGCTGGTTGGCCACAGCAGGTTTGTTGTTCAAGGTAGTGGACATTAATTCCTTCTCTTTCAAGCAGGCGAACAGCATCAAGTCCGGCTTCAGGGACAAATTGGTCAATGAGACAGGTGGCAAAGAAATAGACGTCCTTTGGTTTCGGGGGGTAAAAACGGCCCCCTATTTGATCAGACCCCATTTCAGCCCCCTGTTATTGACATATTTTATGAATTTAAAATTGTAGTATCGAAACGCATTTTCCGTTGTTCATTACTTAATAACCATCATGGTGAATGGCCAGACGTACGCTTGCATAGTCACAAAAATACCAACTAAGCAGGCCAAGGCAATGGAATGGAAAAATACATAGCGCAAAATATCGCCTTCATGATGGAACCAACGCGTAGCAGTTGAAGCAACCACAATAGATTGCGCATCAATCATTTTGCCCATGACGCCACCAGAGCTATTGGCTGCCCCCATTAAGTTAGGGCTCAGACCAATTTGTTCTGCTGCTACTTTTTGCATTCCGCCGAATAAAACATTCGATGCGGTATCAGACCCAGTAAGAGCCACTCCCATCCAACCCATTAATGTCCCGAAAAATGGATAGAACACGCCAGTGGCAGCAAATGCTAAGCCCAAGGTGGTATCAAGTCCCGAATAGCGGGTAAGCGTACCCAAGCCCAACATCAATACGATGGTTAGCAAGGAGTAGCGTACTAACCAAATGGTGGTTACATAATTCTTGACCAATGACCATGGGTTATATTTCATTGCCAAACCGCCGATGATGGCGGCAAGCAAAATGCCTGAGCCTGTAGCGGATAGCAAGTTAAAGACATACACCGCACCTTCTTTGGTTGGCTTGGTTACCACTGGCGCCACTTTTTCTACAAGTTGATGCAATCCTTCAATTGGAAACTTTGGGGCAAAAAGACTATTTAAATAATCTTTGACTACTGGCAGACCCCAAACAAAGACAAATACAGTCAGAATTACCCAGGGCATCCATGCGCGTATCACCTCTGATCTAGGGTAGGTAATTTTTTCCTGAGTAACCACTTCTCTTGATTCATCTTCTTTGTGACCTTTAAGAGAGGTTGATGTCCAAATTTCCTTTGGTTTCCATACTTTTAAAAACAGTACTAAGCAAGTCATGGAGGACATTGCTGCGATTACATCAACCAATTCTGGTCCGATATAGTTAGAGACCAAAAACTGTGGAATTGCAAAAGATGCACCGGTGACCAATAATGCAGGCCAGATTTGCATCATCCCACGACGTCCAGCAAATGCCCAGATTAACCAAAATGGAACAATTAAGGAAAAGAGCGGTAATTGGCGGCCAACCATTGCAGAAATTGCCATGAGATCATAACCATGTACTTTAGCCAAGGTTATGATTGGCGTGCCTAGCGCGCCATAAGCAACAGGTGCGGTATTGGCAATCAAGGATAAACCTGAGGCCGCGAGGGGAGAGAATCCCAATCCAATCAAGATTGCGGCCGTTACTGCAACAGGAGTACCAAAACCGGCCGCACCTTCAAAAAATGCACCAAAAGCAAAAGCAATTAACAATAGCTGCAAGCGACGATCTTCGGTAATGCCTGCAATCGAATTTTGCAATACTTTGAAAGAACCGTTTTTCTCGGTGAGTTGGTGTAGAAAGATAATGTTTAACACAATCCAACCGATCGGTAGTAAGCCGACCAGACCGCCGAGCATTGCTGCCTTGATTGCCATTTCAGTTGGCATGCCATACGCAATGATGGCGATGAGCAGAGCGCTAAGTAGGCCAGCACCTGCTGCAATATGAGCCTTGAGATGTAAAAATCCTAGGCCAATTAACATCACCGCAACCGGGATGGATGCCACAAGAGTAGACAGCCACATGGTGCCTAAGGGGTTATATATTTGCTGCCACATGATGACTGCCTCCAAATCTTGTTGACTACATGGTTAAAATAAACTTCTGAAACAAAATACAAAAAAAATACTAACAAAGCCTTTCGGTTGAACGACTGCATTCCTCTAATAAATAAGCGATTGAGTTATACGAAATTCCAGTTTCTGATGTGAGACCTATTTCGCAGGTGCGATTGGTGGAGAATCCCTCACAACATCCGGCCACTTCATCATGAATGTGTCTCAGTGAATGGATGTTAAGTTCTGGGGTCATAAAACCTCTATCGCCACCAAATCCGCAGCAACTCACTTGTAATGGCTGGATTACTTGGTTGGCGCATGCGGCCGCAATTTTGCTGAGGTTTTCCCCTGAGCCTTGTAATCGTGCGCTACAGTTCAAATGAAGTGCAATCGGATCTTGTTTTTTAGTAATGACCAGACGGGGTAACAATGCATCATGGGCAAAGTCTGGAAAATCCAATATTTTGACGATGTCACCCATATGTTTTTTCATGCGGGTGGAGCAGGGGCTAGCATCCAGAACTATTGGGTAGCGCCCATTTTCACTTGCAAGAATTAATGCCGCCTTTAATTTATCTGCTGAGGCATTGGCCTCTTGCTTAAGCCCTTTGCTTTCTAATGCTTGACCGCAGCAAAGACTATCAAAATCTTTGGGTAGACGGGGTGTGTAGCCTGCCCGCTCTAGTAGCTCGATCATCACTTCAGGAAGAGGCTTTTGCTCTTTGCTGTTGCCGCCAAATATTCTCCCCCCGCAGGTAGGGAAATACACTACCGGGTCACCATTGTCAAAAGTTCTATTTTGAATGGCATCGAGTTTGGAGGCTTGCGGCATTGCTTTGCGCCAAGCTCCGCCCGATATTTTATTTAAGATATTTCCACCGATGACGTTTTCCAGTAGATGGCCTGCGTGTATTCCAAATCGAGAGACAGCGGTTACAGTGCTAAAGTGGTCATTGGTCCATTGTCCAATGTGGTGAGCCAGACTGCCTTGCTGCTTTGCTCGTAGATGCCGAATTAAAGAGCCTGTATTTATATCAACCGGGCAAGTTGATGAGCAAAGGCTGCAGCCAGCACATGTATCTAATCCCAGATATTGATATTGTTGCTCCAATGCTTTACTATTTTCACCGGTCGATTTGCGATTGGATATTTCTCGCCAACCAACTATTCTTTGGCGTGCAGAGAGGGTAAACCCATGAGATGGGCAAAGCGTTTCACAAAATCCACATTCGATGCAGCGATCAATCAGGTCATCTGCAGCAGGCATAGGCTTTAGATTTTTTATATGCGCTTCTGGATCATCATTAATAATGACCCCAGGGTTTAATAGATTTTTAGGGTCAAATAGTTTTTTAATATGACGCATAATCTCCGCCGCTTCATATCCCCATTCCAATTCTACGAAGGGAGCCATATTTCGCCCAGTACCATGCTCAGCTTTTAACGAGCCATCGTATTTTTCAACCACGAGTTTTGCAACTGAATCCATAAACTGCTGATAGCGACGCACTTCAGAGGCGTTATTGAAATCTTGGGTAAAGACAAAATGTAGATTGCCTTCAAGTGCATGCCCAAAAATAATTGCTTCGTTATAGGAAAACTCCTTAAATAGGTCTTGAAGGTCTAAAGTTGCAGAGGCGAGAGAGGCAATAGGAAAGGCAACGTCCTCAATAATGACGGTGGTTCCCTTTTTGCGCATGGCTCCTACTGATGGAAATGTGCCTTTGCGAACTTTCCAATACGTCTCACAGATTTTTTCATCTTTAGAGAAGGATGGGCTCTCCACTGTAGAAATTCCTTGTATTGCATTCAGAGCCGTTGCAATTCGTTTATCTAACTGAGTTGAATCTTCAGCGCGCACCTCAATGAGGAGGGCGGCAGCATCATTATCTAGTTTTGTAATGATTGATGGTAAGTGGGGAGTTTTTTCTACTGAGCGTAACGCTGCGCGATCCAATAATTCAACCGCTGAAATGGCTAATGGTTTTAGCTGAACAACAGCATCGCATGCACTTTTAATGTCTGGAAAGAAAACTAAGGCACTTGCTTTATGTACATCTTCATTGACAGTCCGATAGGTGATATTGGAGATAAAGCCAAGAGTCCCTTCAGACCCAATCATTAAATGCGACAAGATATCGATAGGATCATCAAAGTCTACAAGAGCATTGATGCTATAGCCCGTCGTATTCTTAATCTTATACTTTCGTCGGATGCGCTCCACAAGGCTGGGGTTTGCTTTAGTCCGAATTGCTAAATTGTTAAGCTCTAACAAAAGGCGAGAGTGGGTTCTTTGAAAACTCTTAACACTATGGCTATCGCCCGTATCCAAGATGCAGCCATCGGGAAGTATTACCCGAATACTGGCTAGGGTTTGATAGGAATTTTGACTAATGCCGCAACACATACCGCTTGCATTGTTTGCGGCTATTCCACCTATTTTGCAGCTATTAATGGAGGCTGGGTCTGGCCCAATTTTTTTACCATAAGGTGCTAGCAATTGATTCACATGACCGCCAACCATGCCGGAGCCTACTTTGACTGTTTTTGCGTCGATGCCAATCTCGCATGTAGCAAAGCCTTCGCCAATTAAAGCTAAGACGCTATCGGTTACGGCCTGCCCAGAGAGGCTAGTGCCTGCTGCGCGAATGGTGACGGATTTGTTAAATTGAATTGCAGCAGCCAAGACTTGCTGTATGTCGCTTTCGCTTTGAATTATCGTTATTACTTCTGGAATTAATCTATAAAAGCTAGCATCGGTACCATAGGCAAGCAGACGCAGTGGGTCTGTGATGACAGACCCAATCTTTAATTTTTCACTCAAAATGTCAACTAGTTGACTCAATATGTTTCCTAATAATTTTAAATTTGGTAAAGTGGTATTACCAATATATGAATAATGCTATAGAATAATTTACCTGTAGGCACTTAGTAGATACCCGATAAATAGAAAATATTTATCGGTAGTAGATAAAGTTTTGATTAAAATCAATTAATAGTAAAGTGGTAATACCAATAATGACAAAAAACCTTCATACAAATATTCGGATATCCGATCGTGTTGTAAAAATTTTGGAAGTGCAGATCTTGGAGGGCTCATTAAAGCCAGGAGAAGCCCTCCCTTCGGAGCGCGATCTGGCAATAGAGATTGGCGTGTCAAGGCCAACCATTCGAGAAGCCATACGTTCCTTAGTTTCGAGAGGCATGTTGGCTACACGCCATGGTGGGCGCACCGTTGTGACGGATAAGTTGGATTCTACTTTTATAGATTCTTGGCAAGAAATGCTGCTGAATCATCCAAATATCCAAAATGACTTATTAGAGTTTCGTCATATCCTTGAAGGACAAGCAGCCTTTTTTGCCGCTCAAAGGGCGACAGAAATAGACTTAATCAATTTGGATGCAGCTCATGAAAAACTGGTGCTTGCCTATGATGGTGGGGACCTTAGGAAATCAATTGATGCGGATGTAGCATTTCATCAGGCAATTGCGGAGGCTTCTCATAATGTGTTGATTGGCCATTTATCATCCTCATTATTCAAATTGATTAATGGTCATGTGACTAAAAACCTCGAGTTTTTGCACACTCGACCTGTTCAATGGAAGATGCTGGAAAAACAGCATTACGCAATATGGCAGGCAATTCGCGAACACCAGCCTGAGAGTGCTTTGAAAGCCGCTAGTGGCCATATTGAATTCGTTATTGAAAACATGAAAACCAATGCCCAAGTTAATGAACGACTTCAAAGCGCTATTCGTCGCCTTGCTTAATACTTTACCTAAATCCTTTTGCTATTTGGTTTTTAAGTTGCTTTGCAATAAAATAAGTAGTAATATCTAGGTATAAACCCTAGTTATGGAGTAATAAATGATCCACTTTAGAAACCTAATCACCAATATATTTTCCAGTTTGAGTCAGAGTAGCGACTTAGAGTCTTATATCTGTAGTCACAACCCCAAATCGCATTCTGAAATTGAAGAGTTAAGTCGGCATTACTTGTATGAAGGCGACTATCGGGGTATTGGATCCTAAACACGATCAATCCGCTTGATGATAGATGAGGTTCCTAGAGCCTCATTTTTAGAATAAAACGGTGATTGATAGTCGGTAGCTGTAGTAATTGCAATTCGGGTGTTTAGTTGGCAGCTTAATGAGAGATAAATTTTTCCATTATGTAGTCATCCATCGCAAATCCGTTTCCAATATCTTGAATAATGGACGATGTAATTTGATAGCCATATTTCAAATACGCTTTAATGGCTTTGGAATTTAATTTATTGACACGTAAAACAATACGTTGATGGGAATTGGAGGCGGCGTAAAGGTCAATAGTATCCATTAGTAATTTTCCTACGCCTTGATTTTGGAATTCAGAAAGCACGTACAGTTTATCGAGTTTTAGCTTGTTTGGTGATTCGGGTTGTATGTGAGTGTATCCGATGGGCAGTTCATTGCATTTTGCAACCCAGATTTTGCCTCCTTGGGCAATTTGATTTCTTAATGCATTCGGGTTGTAAGCCCTATCAATCATATAAAGCATTTGCTCTTGAGAAATGATGTTTTGATAAGTGCTTGGCCAAATGGTTTCCGCCAAGTTTTTCAAACACTCAACCTCGAAATCTTTGAGAAGTTGAATCGTGACTTTATTCATTCTCCGAAATTATGTATAAATATATATTGCGAATACTTGGACCAGCTTTTCTGCTCCAAGTATTTCTGTTAAAAATTAATCGGCAGGTTGATTTTTTTTCCACCCAGATTGTTCAAGCAGTCGAAGTTCCCATGGAATGATAACTTGGGAAAAAATGACGGGATCAGTCCAACCTTTTGCTTCCCTTCCCAAATGCCCGCCAGATGGATTGATCCAAAATTCCTTTGGAACATCACCTGAACTCATGAGTATTTGCAATTCTGGAAGAAGCACTTGGGTATCATTAGCGCCTCCAATCACCAGCATAGGTGCTGTGGGCTTATTTAACAGACCTTGAGCTCTAAGCGACATTGAGGGTGCAAATTTAAGTAGGTCGGCTTTTGTACGTACGCCTTCATAGATAAAAATTGTGGCGGGTAAGTAATCAAATAGGTATTCTTTAGTGTAAATCCTGCTGCTAATAAATTGAGGGTCAAATGTTTTATCGATAGGAGGGGATTGCGCTACAGATCCAAGTAGGCGATCTTTTTCAGTTATCGCAAGCTTGGCCGCCCAGTAGCCTCCAAAACTGACACCGGAAGCAATAATTCTATTTTTATCGATATTTGGCATTTGAGTTATATAGTCCAAAGCCGCAGAAAACATCCTGTTGGCAGTTGGGCTTGCTTTTATGGGGGCTTGACCAGTGCCTGGGCTATCCAAGACAAATATGGCAACGCCATATTTGAGAATTTCCCCATAGCTATCAGCTACAGTTTCTTTTCGGCTATCTAGACCACTAAATGCAAAAATAAGAGGGACTGGGCCGTTGATTTTTTTGGGCATGCGAAGGTACCCAATGATCTCTTTGCCTTCAAAAGGAATTTTTACAACCGTAAGAGGTGGGTCGAAATTTTTTGCATAATTTAAATAAGCTGCGATCGCATTATTGTAGGCGATTTGTTTTTTTGGAGAAGTGGGCGCTGGCCATTGCGCAAAATAATAAAGGCGCCAAGCTTTTTTATACAAAGCACTGGCTTTTTCGGGGTCCGTAGCTTGCTTGGCTTGATCCACGTATTTATCTGCAATCGCGCTCCAACCAGTCGCCCAATCATCGGGATTTCGTGTAGGAACCTTATCCAGCGCATCGCGGACATCCTGAATATTTAGGCCGCCCAGTGGATAAGCTCCGCGTTCGGCTCGAAGCAAGGATTCAGCCTTGACCTCTTCAATATTGCGATCGCGGTTTTGGGCATGTATGGACAACTGAAAGAAGCTGAAAAAGATAATTCCTAGAAAAACCTTATTTCTCAATGTCATTTTTGTCTCAATTCATGTTTATTGTTAATTAAATTAGCGGTTGAAGTTTTAGTTAAATTTACATTCAAAGAATTCCATAACCGTCATTTTTAATGAGACTATACCGTTAAGGCAATATTTCTTCCAGCCTCAAATTACCTCTAATGAGTAATTTATAACCATTTAAATTTAAGCATTTGATTGGAATGCGAATATATACGGATATTTTCTAGGGTAGAAATCGTTGGGTTAGAGTAAACACCTATATTGATATGCTAACCATTCATTTACCTTAACCTACTTATAAGTATGCAGAACATTGTATTTTGCATTCAAGGTAATTTTGTATGTAAAGGGGAGGCAGATGAGCACATTAAATATTAATGGCAAAAACTACGAGGTGAAAGCCGAGTCGGATACGCCATTGCTTTGGGTTATTCGAGAGTATGTTGGTTTGACGGGTACCAAATATGGTTGTGGAATCGCCCAATGTGGAGCCTGTTCAGTTCATGTAAACGGGCAAATTTTGCGTTCCTGCGCAGTACCATTGTCAGCAATAAAGGCAAGCGACAAAATAGTGACTATTGAAGGGTTATCTTCAAATAGCTCTCATCCAGTACAAAAGGCGTGGGCAGAAGTTGACGTTCCACAGTGTGGTTATTGTCAGTCGGGCCAAATCATGGCTGCAGCTGCTTTGTTGAAAAGCAAGAAGAATCCTAGTGACTTAGAGATTGATGAGGCGATGAGTAATATTTGTCGATGCGGTACTTATCAACGCATTCGCGAAGCTGTTCATATGGCTGTTGATATCGCAAAAAAAAGTAGTTAAAAATAACTTAAAGATCTTAGGGGTCTCGTATGGACAATTTACGTCGTCAATTTATGATCAGTACCGCTATCGCTGGCGGTGGTTTTGCATTGGGTTTTCAATTACCAGCAAATGCTGGACCAGGTAATACTCAGGCTGGGACGGCCCTTTTACCAGGTGGTGTTGAGATTGATGCCTGGGTTGTAGTGAACGAAGACGATACATGTGTGGTTCGTATTGCAAGAACGGAAATGGGTCAGGGCACCCTAACTGGATTGGCTCAGTTGGTTGCAGATGAGCTGGATTGTGATTGGAAAAATATACGCACTGAAAAGGTGTCCCCTCAGGAGAATCTTGCTCGTAAAAATGTTTGGGGTCAAATGCTAACCGTGGGTAGCTTTGGGATCCGCTTATCGCAGGATATGGTTAGAAGGGGTGGCGCTGCAGCTCGTAGCATGTTGCTGCAAGCTGCTGCAAATGAGTGGCATGTTCCCGTCAACGAATTGACGGTTGATAAAGGCGTCATTCAGCATATACCAACCAAACGCAAAACAACTTATGGAAAGGTTGCTACTGCCGCTTCCAAATTGTCCCCACCCGATCTTAAGTCTTTAACATTAAAAGATCCTAAAGAGTGGAAAATTATTGGTAAACCATTAAAGCGTTTGGATACTGCTGACAAGTTAAATGGCAGCAAGGTTTACGGAATAGATGTAAAGCTCCCCGGGATGCTTAATGCAGCAATAATAGCTTGCCCTGTATTTGGTGGAAAGCTTGTAAAACTGGATGCTGCTGAGGCGCTGAAAAAACCTGGGGTTAAAAAGGTAGTGCGTGTTGGTGATTATGCTTATGCGGTTATTGCTGATACTTGGTGGCATGCAAAAAGTGCTCTTAGTGCAGTGAGTGTTACTTGGGATGAGGGTCCCGCAGCAAATGCTTCTGAGGCAACAATTGCGGCTACATTACGCGAAGGATTGGAGACTCAAGACGTATCTTACGTGTTCAGAAATGAAGGTAAAACCCTTGACGCAATTGCGGGGGCAGCAAAAAAAGTGGAGGCGACTTACACCACCCCATTTCTTGCGCATGCAACCATGGAGCCGATGAACTGCACTGCTTTAGTTACGGCTGATCGTGCAGAGGCTTGGGTACCTACTCAAGACCCAGAGGGGGCTTTGCTTGCGATGTCAAAGCAAAGCGGATTGCCTATCGCTAAATGCTTTTTAAATCGTTATGACCCAGGAGGCGGTTTTGGTCGAAGGGGGCGCGTGTCTGATTACGTAATTCAGGCTATAGATATTGCCCAACAAATGCCTGGTATACCAATTAAAATGATTTGGACGCGCGAGGAAGACATGACGCATGGTCAATATCGCCCCATTTCCCAATGCAAACTAACGGCTGGTTTAGATTCTAAAAATCAATTAACTGCTCTTCATATTCGGTTATCAGGACAATCGATATATGCGTGGCGTAATCCAACTGCAAATTTAGTTGGCTATAAGGACGATTTCCAGTTGGAGGGTTGGTTTAAAGAAGCCACTAGCCCTGAGCAGATGTGTTATACCGTCCCCAATACCCTGATTGAATACGCGATGCGTAATACGCATGTGCCTGTTGGTACATGGCGTGGCGTTAATATTCCACAAAATGCTTTTTATCTCGAATGTTTTATTGAGGAGGTTGCACGATCCGTTGGAATGGACTCACTAGATTTTCGCAGGTCCTTGATGGCGGATCATCCAAGACAGTTGGCCGTTTTAAATCTTGCGGCTCAAAAAGGAGGGTGGGGTAGCCCGCTTCCGCAGGGTGTTTATCGCGGGATGGCCCAGTTTATGAGTTACGGCACCTATTCCGCAGCGACGGTTGAAGTATCTCTTGCTCAAGACGGCGCAGTGAAAGTGCATCGTGTAGTGTTGGCGCTTGACTCGGGTTATGTAGTTAATCCAGGGCAGGTCGAAGCCCAGGTTCAAGGTTCCATCGTCTACGGCTTGAGCGCTGCATTGTGGGGGGAGTGTACCGTTGAGAAAGGCAGGATTGTTCAAACAAATTTTGATAACTATCGCGTGCTGCGATTGGCTGAAATGCCCAAAGTCGAGACAATCATTGCTTCCGCGGGGGTTGGTCCTTGGGGAGGCATTGGCGAGCCAACAATTGCGGTGGTAGCTCCGGCGGTAGTCAATGCAATTACTTTGGCGATTAAGCGCCCGATACATAATTTACCGCTGAAGAATGAGCGCCTCATTTGAGGCTTTATCAATATAGCGCCATTCTTTAACATTGAGGTCAGCATTTTATTTTTACGCAAGGTTAAACCTGACGCGTGAATTTAATGTTTGGATTTCGATGAAATTCTTCCCGCTGTTGCGTTTGATGTTTGCTAATTTCGTTACCGAGTTAGCTATTTTTTTGCGATCTTGCAGCAAAATTGTCGGCAATTGAGCCGATTTTTTCTTGTAAATTATGGATTATGCTGAAGAGTGCCACTTCAATTTTTGCCGCATTAAACGGATAATTATCAAATGGATTTCAATTCAAAAAAATTACATGAAAATATTTCATATTTGCTCAATTGTGGTCTTTTAACTGAAGCAAAAGAGTCGCTTATTGATGCTGTTGAAATGGGGAATCAATGGGCTGCAGATGCTTTAATTGCCTTTTCCATAAAAGTTTCAAAGGTTTTGGAAAGCGATAAGCATCATGACAAGCAGCAAAACATTGTCAGAGCGATTTCTTTAGCGAATCAAGGAATTGTTGATGCCCATAATGTGATTCTGGCTTTTGCATCTAAAAAAGACCAAAGCTTTACTTCGATCGATATAGAAATTCCATTATTAAAGGCGGGATCTAACATAACGTTAGATGGCGTGCATGGCGGTCGATATAGCTATGTTCGGGTTTTTACAAGATTAAATGGCAATGATGAGAGTGACTCATTATTTATACCGATTAAACCGATAGTTGTCCCGGCCAAAATGCCATTGTCGTGTTTTGTCCTGACGGTTTGTTTTGGTTCTGAAGATGCCCCAACGGTTAACAGCTTTAGGGATTTTCGGGACAATCAATTGTCCAGTCATGCTGTAGGAAGGGCATTTATTCGATGGTATTACCGATGTGGCCCGACTATTGCCCATTTTCTCGACGATAAGCCAAGAACGAAATCGGTTCTTAGGCGGGTTTTTATGTGTATCGAGAAAATTCTCCCGAAATGAAAATATTCCTATTGCCTTGAATCGGCTTCCATTGTGAATGAAAACGGGCTATGTTTATTTTAGGTAAACATTGGGACTTCATGTTGAGGCAAATTTTCCTTGCTGTCTTTTTGTACGCTGCCGGTTGTTTGTTCTCGTTTTCGATTTTCGCTCAAGTGCCCGATACAAAGTATTCTGACGGTATAGCTTACATTACCGGCGGTGTTGGAGAAGATGAGTTTTTATCAATAAAGGATGAGTCAAGGTTGTGGCCAATAATGTTGGAGCTCTCTAAAGTAGGGAAGGCGGGTTGGGGAGTGTGGATTTCATCCGTTTTCATTAAAGTATCCAACGTCAATAAACAAGAGATTTTTAATGCGGTATCAGACGGGCCATTAATGTTGATTAATCTGGAACCAGGTGAATACGATATAAACGCCACATTTGAAGGGATTAGTCAGCATCGAAAAATCGCCGTTAAATTTAATCAAGCTCTCCAAAAAACTGCTATTTTTTGGAGGTAGCCACTAAATTTGATCTATTTTGAAGGGAAAACATCCTTTTTCAAGGGAAAATGGTTGATCAAGCAGATTGATTATTTCCGAATAGGTTAATTTTGTATAAAAAGTCATCTTTAAATGACATAGATCAAATCAATATATTCAAGTCAGCATTTAAATGAGTCATGGAAATCATTAATTGCGACGTGGCGATAATTGGAGCTGGCGGTGCAGGTATCCGTGCAGCGATTGCGGTGGCTGAGGCGGATCCGAAATTGAAGGTTGCCCTTATTTCAAAGGTTTATCCGATGCGAAGTCACACCTGCGCAGCTGAGGGTGGTGCTGCAGGTGTAATCAAGCCGGATGATAGTTTTGACTTTCATTTTGATGATACGGTTGGGGGCGGAGATTGGCTTTCTGATCAGGACTGCGTAGAGTATTTCGTTAAAGAGGCCCCTAAGGAATTAATTCAGTTAGAGCATTGGGGTTGCCCTTGGAATAGGGAGTCTGATGGCTCTGTCGCTGTTCGACCCTTTGGGGGAATGAAAAAACAGCGCACTTGGTTTGCCGCAGATAAGTCCGGCTTCCATATTTTGCACACGCTGTTTCAAACTAGTCTGCAATTTCCTTCGATAGTAAGATTTGATGAGTATTTTGCATTGGATTTACTCGTTGAAGAAGGAAGGTGCCAAGGTTTAACAGCGATGGAAATGCGTAGTGGCATGATTAAGCAATTTCACGCCAACTCCGTCATTATTGCCGGTGGCGGCGCAGGTCGCATGTTTCCTTTTAGTACTAATGGCGCAATTAAAACTGGTGATGGCATGGCCTTGGCCTACCGCGCCGGCGTACCGCTTAAAGATATGGAATTTGTGCAATACCACCCAACAGGACTTCCTAATACGGGTAGCTTGCTAACCGAAGCCTGTCGAGGTGAGGGGGGTGTTTTATTAAATAAGGATGGTCGGCGCTATCTGCAGGATTACGGTATGGGGCCAGAAACCCCTCTTGGTCAACCTCAATTAAAGACAATGGAATTGGGCCCACGTGATCGTGTAAGTCAAGCCTACTGGCATGAATTGCAAAAAGGCAATACTGTCAGCACCGAATGGGGTGATTGCGTCTTATTGGATATGAGGCATCTGGGTGAAAAGTATATTAAGGAGCGCTTACCGTTAGTTCGAGAATTGGCAATTGCCTATCTTGGAATTGATATTGTCGATAAGCCTGTTCCCATCAGGCCTGTTGTGCACTACATGATGGGTGGAATTTCAACAAACACTAAGGCGGCAACTGTATTGCCGGGGTTGTTTGCAGCAGGCGAATGCGCGTGTATTAGCTTGAATGGAGCTAATCGTCTTGGATCCAATTCATTGGTGGAGTTACTTGTATTTGGCAAGAGCGCTGCGATTTCAGCTATAGAATTCATCAAAAATCTACCAGAACCGAATCGGGATGCGCTCGAAGAATGCGCTAAGGAATCTCAGGCCCGCGTTCGTGACCTGTTTTCTCGTCCTGATGGTGGTGAGTCCGTCTTCCGATTGCGTAAAGAGATGATGGATACGATGGAGAAAAATGCCGGAATTTATCGAACAGAACTCGGATTGCAAGAGGCGGTTACTAAAATCAACGAGTTACGCCAAAGGTATCAGAGGGTAACTTTAAACGATAAAAGTAATGTATTCAATACGGATTTATTTCAAGTTTTAGAGCTCGGTTCGATGCTTGATTGCGCATCAGCATTAACAGTGTCCGCTTTAGATCGCAAAGAGTCTCGTGGTGCTCACCAACGTTTGGATTTTGTAGATCGTGATGACAAAAACTTTCTTTGTCATAGCATGGCTTATTTTCAAGGGCTGAATCAACCAAAAGTTGAATATTTGGATGTGGTAATTACGAAGTCTCCTCCAGGTGTGCGAGATTATTCGGGAGGGCATAAATGAAAGAGCGCCTCGTTCAACTCGAAGTATTGCGATTTAATCCCGAAAGCGATTCGGAACCACATTTTCAGTCTTATGAGGTCCTTTGCAAGGAAGAGTGGGTGGTTTTGGATGCCCTAAATGCGGTTAAAGAAACTATAGACTCGACGTTAAATTATCGTTGGTCTTGTCATATGGCTGTCTGCGGTAGTTGCGGGATGATGATCAACGGTGAGCCAAAATTATCTTGCCATGCATTTTTACGTGATTACGAGGGCGTAATACGCGTTGAGCCATTGGCCAATTTTCCAATTCAGCGGGACTTGGTAACCGTGGCGGATGATTTTATGTCAAAGTTAAAGAAAGTTAAGCCGTATTTAATTCCAAAAGAAAAGAGAACGGTTGAGGAAGGGGAGTATAAGCAAAGCCCAGCGCAATTAATGAAGTATCGACAATATTCGATGTGCATTAATTGCATGCTCTGTTATGCAGCATGCCCGGAATATGGGTTACAGCCAAAATTTATTGGGCCTGCAGCAATTACGTTAGCGCATCGCTATAACCTAGATTCACGTGACGGCGGTAGAGATGAAAGGCAAGAAGTTATTGCTACTAATGAGGGGGTTTGGGAGTGCTCTTTCGTTGGAGCTTGTGCTGAGGTTTGTCCAAAGTCTGTTGACCCCGCAGGGGCATTACAGCAGGTTAAGGTTGCCAGTACGATTGATTGGTTTAAAGAACACCTACTACCAGGAGGAAAAAAATGACGCACAATCCATACGTCCGTAAAATTTCCAAGACTACCTGGTACTTTAATCATCCACGCTATTTGCGTTATATGTCGCGTGAAATTACCTGCATCTTTATAGGGGCATTCGCTTTGCTTTTATTGTGCGCAATTGAGCGCTTAGCTACAGGGCAACAGGCTTACGCTTCATTTATGATGGCGCTTCGAGGCCCATGGAGCACATTTTGGCTGTTAATTATTTTAATATTTGCAATTCATAATGCTACAAGCTGGTTTAATGTAACCCCTAAGGCTTTGCCGGTACAGTTAGGCGAGGAATTTCTAGATGGTAAGTACATAATTTTTGCGCACTATGCAGTATGGGTATTGCTGTCATTGATTGTTTTATTTTTTTCAGGGGTTCTTTAGAATGCCTAAATCAAATAAACCTATTTTTTGGAGTTTGTTTGCCGCTGGAGGTACTCTCGCAGCATTTTTAGCTCCTGTATTGGCATTCCTGTTTTTATTGGTTTCTGTAGGACACGCACCTGATCTTTTCAGTTATGATCACATGATTCAGTTTGTCAAAAGTTGGTTTGGTAAGATTTTTTTATTTGTCGTAATCGCCTTATTTATTTGGCATTCTGCGCATCGCCTGCGCGTAACATTGCATGATTTAGGCTTACGTAAAGATTTAATAGTGGCCTACGTTTTATATTTTGTAGCCGCTGTTGTGACAATTTGGGCAGCCATTATTCTGCTTCAAATTTGATTGGTTGTGTTCGTATTTGATGTAAATGAATAAGGAAAATAATGCCAACGTGGTTAATTTATAGCTTTTATGCGGTCTTCTTTTGGCTAACGGCTACGGCATTCTTTTTCTTTACTTTTACTAGAGGGGCGCTGATATTGCGTGGCATCTTTGGGGGTGCACATTCCAACACAGTTCATGTGTATCCCATTTATTCAAATATGCGCCTAATTCGGTTAATAGATTTTCAGCCAATCATTTCTGCCATTCTCTTATTTCAATACGACCGTTTAGTGTCCATGATTACAACTAGTTTGTTGCGCATGAATCTTGTGGGAAATGATGTTCTGATAACTTCTTGCGCATTTGGAAATGTAATTCCAAAAATAGTTGAAGCATGCGAGCGAGCAAAGGTTCGAAAAATTCTCATAGTTGACATCATAAAAAATGAACTCGAACATGCCAAAAGAAAGCTTGGTAGATCTGACGATAAGGTCGAATTCATGGAGCAAAATGCAACCAAAGTAACCCTGGCTGATGGATCAGTTTCTGCTAATGTGATATTTTTTTTGCTGCATGAGTTGCCCCATCATCTTAAGGGCGAAGCTTTACGCGAATCTGTAAGAGTTCTTGCGCCGGGCGGGACATTGTTCTTAGCTGAGTTTCATCGGCCATCACCTTGGTTGTTGTGCGCGCTGAGTTGGACTTATTTTAAGGTTTTCGAGCCTTTGGGCTTAGCGCTATGGGATACTCATGACCCACTTAAGTTGCTAGAAGAGATAGGGGGCCTTACATGTGAGCGCCGCATGGTATTTTTTGGAAATTTTCAAATTATTACGGCGACTAAAAACTAGTTCAAATTTTACTTAATTTATTTCTATATTCTAGGGGTAAATTTCATCGGCACGCTTGACGAAACTTTCAACAAATGTTCCGGTTATCGTTTCAAATACCGGACCAATAATTTTTTCCAATAAATGATTTTTAAATTCATAATGGAGTTGAAATTCAACTTTGCAGGCATCCTCTTGTAAGGCAGTAAATTTCCAGTGCCCATGAAAATGTTGGAATGGGCCATCTACAAAAGTCATATCCATAAGACTGGGCCTTGTATTAAGATTCCGAGTATGGAAGTATTGCTCAATTCCTTTGAAGTGGATATGTATTCTTACGTCTAGGAGAGAGTCCGTTTTTTCTAAAATATCTACACCGCCGCACCAAGGTAGAAACTCTTTATAGCTATCGACATCGTTTACTAAATCGTACATCTTTTCTGCGGAATGACTGAGTAATACGGATTTGGATATATCTGCCATAGTTTTATTTCAAATAATGTTTTTTATCCATTTTTTCATGGTCTTCTTATTTCAAGATAATAGCAAGTCTACCGTCATATTTTTTTCACCATATTGATCTTCTAACGGCAAATGACAAGCTAAACTTATTAAATTATGTAAATCTATTATGAGATTGCAGAACACGATTTAAATTCAGAGTACTTAAGGTAATTTATGGATAAAACTAAATATGATATTGAGCTTAAAAAACTACATATTGAATTGGTGAAATTGCAAAAATGGGTTGTGGAAAAGGGGTTAAAAATTTGTATTGTTTTTGAGGGTAGGGATGCTGCCGGTAAGGGAGGGGTCATTCGAGCCCTTACAGAACGAGTTAGTCCGCGTATTTTTAGAGTAATTGCACTACCCGCGCCTACTGAACGGGAAAAAACACAACTTTATTTACAGCGTTATGTGGAGCATATGCCAGCCGGTGGAGAAATATGCATTTTTGACCGAAGTTGGTATAACCGTGCTGGAGTCGAAAGAGTAATGGGGTTTTGTACCTTGGAAGAAGTTGATCAATTCTTAAAAAAGACCCCACTGTTTGAACATTATCTTGTTGATTCTGGGATTATCTTAATTAAATATTGGCTAAATGTAAGCCCACAAGAGCAGGAGCGAAGACTTATTGCTAGATATAAAGACGGTCGGAAAACATGGAAGTTGTCTCCAATGGATCTTGAATCATACGTTCGCTGGGATGATTATTCAAAAGCTAGAGACGAGATGTTGAGTAAAACCCATACCAAATTAGCACCTTGGTATGTCGTTGACTCAAATGATAAAAGGCGAGCGCGTTTGAACATTATTCATCATTTACTGAGTCAAATTTCATATAATGATCTGCCTTTAGAAAAAATAAAACTGAAAAAACGAAATATTGGAAATGGTTATCATGAAATTAATCCTAAATGCAGCCAAGTTCCAGAGATTTATTGATTTTAAGAATGGCGTTGGAAAACGCCTGCATGTCTAAATCTTGAAAATTGCCTCTTTAAGGTAAATGGTTATATGACGAACATGAGTTGGAAGACTTCTCTAGCGGTCAGATATTGATGGTTAATTTCAGTCAATTTTTGTTAGAACGAGGTAATTTTAATGAAACTGATATCGAGAATTGTTTTTTTGATGCCAACTTTCAGGAGTCTGAATTTTTAGCATTTGTTGATTCATTGTTAGCGATTCCACTCTGGAAAAATGCACAGGACCATCAGGGGTATTACAAGAAGGCTTGTCGTATTTTGAGTAAGGCTGCGGATGATTTTGCTAGATTCAATGCAAATGAACCCCCTTATCATTCCCGCTCTCATTTTAAAGACGTATGTCTGGGGGTTTCCATTTTATTGCAATATCAAGATCCAGGCGATGTCTCTAGTCTTGATTTTAAGGATGATGATGCCTGGGTATTGTTGTTGTCTGCTATAGGGCATGATTTCGGCCACAACGGTTCAGTAAACAGATGCCCATTTGAGTTAGAACTTCAATCAATTGAGTACGTTAAGAGAATTCTATTAACATCTGAATTACCAACGTCATTTGCAAATAAGTTAATTGATCGCATGAAACCCATAATTCTTGCCACTGATCCAACTTGCATTAAGAAAGTATTTAATGCTTATAGCGATGATGATAAAAATACCCCCTTTTCTTTGGGCAATTACCTAAACGTGTTAATCATTGAGGCAGACCTTATGGGCAGCACATTACCGACCTATGGGGAAAAATTATCTCAAAAATTAAGCAAGGAGTGGTTGGTTGAAAATAGTGACCAAGCTATTTTTATTGCTACAACAAAAGGCCGCTTTAACTTTTTAAACAGTTTTCAATTCATAAGTCCAGCAGCGCAACGCATTGGATTGGAAGTTATGCGTAAAAAAATTGCCTGGAAGTTAAATGAAATAATTTAGGTGCTAATAGAGTGGTTACTATTCACAATCTCTAACTAAGTTCAAATAGTGAAACCAAGCTCTTTAGCTTTGCTGAAACTTTAGCAAGTTCAGAGGACGATTTTTGTATTTCAGCAGAACCTTCTGTGATGCTTTTAGACGCATGAGCAACAGACTGTATAGTATCGGTTATGGTAGCCGAGCTGGATGCCGAAGAGGATATGCTTCTAGATATTTCCCCAACGGTTACAGCCTGCTCCTCAACGGCTGCGGCAATGATGTTAGAAATATCATTGACCTTGTTGATAATTTGAGTAATCTCAACAATGGATTGGATTGCGCTATTGGCATCGGATTGAATTACATTAATTGACTGACCAATTTCATTAGTTGCTTTAGCAGTCGATCTAGCCAAATCTTTCACCTCATTGGCTACCACTGCAAATCCCTTACCTAGTTCTCCTGCACGCGCAGCTTCAATAGTTGCGTTTAAAGCAAGTAAATTTGTTTGTTCGGCAATGCCCGAGATTACATTGAGTATTTGGCCAATTTGTACGCTGCTATTACGCAGTTTCTCCATTTGTGCATTAGTCTTGCTAGCGATTTGAACTGCTAGATTGGAGACTTTGGACGCCTCAGAAGCATTAATGGAAATTTCGCGAATACTTGCTCCGAATTCTTCGGTAGAAGTTGCTACCACTTGTGTATTTCGGCTAACCAAGTCGGATGATTTAGCAACCTCATTTGCCTGTACCGAGGTTTCTTCTGCGCTACTGCTTAATTGGGCACTTACTACAGCAAGCTCTTCAGAGGAGCTGCTAATGATTAATGCGTTATCACTTATTTCTCGAATGGCATTGCATAGGTTGCTTTGTAAAATCAGTATAGAGTTGGCAATATCCCCTACAACACCTTTATGGTCCGTCCCGGTGATGGTGCTATTTAGTTTGGATTTGGCTAAATCATTTATATAATTCTTTGTTTCATGAAGCGGAGAGATGATCATCTTTCTAACGGCAAGTGAAATTAAGAACCCTAAAAGCAAGCTAATGAATATAGCCGCTACAGTTATTATTGTTATATCTCTTTGGGTGTTTATTGCTTCCTCATAACGAGATTGAGCGCTATTTAACTTGAGATCGATAAATTTATTTAAAGGTTTTAAAATATTAAGCCTAAGATTTTCAAGAGAATTTTCTCCTGTGTACTTAGAATTGATATTGATAGAATTTTTTTCCTGATTTGCTAACTGATTAATTGCATCAAAATAGATATCTATATTTTTGGATATTTCATTAAACTGATCTCTGACCACTTGCCTACTAATTGTTTTTTCAATTTCAGCAAGAGTTTTTCGAATAGTTAGCTTAGATTGTTCAATATGTTTAATGGATTCTTCTTTAATTTGAATAGAACCTTCAATTTTTTGAGGACCTGAATTGGCAAGGATCTGGTTTAAATTCGAATCAAGAATATATATTTCGGATTTCAGGTCTTTTGCAACGCTTATTCCCAGGGTGCTTTGATAGTAGAGCCAAGTTGAATCTTTGGCCATAATTTGATACCCATAAATTGAAATCGCGCCGATAATCAACGTAAAACATGAAATAAGGGCAAAACCGATTATGAGCTTTGTTTTTACTGTTTGTTTTTCTAAATTAAGGAATAATGAGGTAAACATTTAATTGAAGGTCCAGGTTGTGCTTTATTAATCCCAAATTTTGTAAATTTGCTGCTTTTTTATTAATCCAAATTCGGTTACATTTTCATTTTATCGTTGTTAAGTTAACAATGTCCATTAGTATGGTCGAGTATGCAAAATAATGCTGAAATCTTATCTGAATTTACAATAGAAGCCAGGGAAATCCTCGATAAGCTCGATGAGGACTTCACCTATTTTGAGCAGAATCCAGAGGATACCAAATTAATAGGGAATATCTTTCGTGCGCTGCACACGCTAAAGGGTAGTAGTGGGTTTTTTGCTTTTAAACGACTTGAAAAAATTTCCCATGCTGGAGAATCCCTCCTAGGTAAGCTTCGAGATGGCCAGTTGAGGCTAAATTCAACGATAATCGAAAAATTACTTCAAAGCATCGATGTGCTAAGGGCCATTATTGAGGGCATAGAAACCAATCAGCTGGAGCCTGTTGGTGATGATCAAGAGTTAATTGATGAATTGAAATTATTGACCAAAAACGGTCAATTCGAGGATCACAGAGATCCTATTGAAAACAACGGGAAGCATCTGGATAAATCGCCATTCCCTTCAAGTCAATTGGTAACGGAATCCAAAGCCACTCCAGATGATGACACCAACGACCCAACTTCGGATAGCCTAGATAGCATGGAGGGTGTAAGTGATTTAATGCAGGTTGCTGAAATATCTTTTCAAGGTGGGGGCTATGAGATGGGCTCTGATTCGTCCATTTCAGTTAGAAATGCGGATTTTAATGCCCCAGTTAAAGTTAATCTTGAAACCCTAGACAGACTCATGAATTTAACGGGTGAAATGGTGCTCGCAAGGAATAGATTACTTCCTTTCGCGAATACTATCGAAGATGTCAATTTCTCACAAACTGTTAGAAGTATCGATTTGCTTACTTTGGAATTGCAGGAGCGCATGATGAAGATGCGCATGCAGCCTATTTCCCAGGTGTGGTCAAAATTTCCAAGGTTGGTGCGGGATATATCTACTCAATGTCATAAAAAAGTAAATTTGATTCAAGTCGGCGCTGAGACGGAATTGGATAAAACATTATTGGATGGTATTCGCGATCCATTGATCCACATTATTAGAAATAGCGTTGACCATAGCATTGAGTTACCAAACGCTCGCCTTGCAAAAGGAAAGCCCGAAACTGCAAGCATAATTTTGCGCGCCGCACATCAAAATGGCATGGTGGTGATTGAAATTGCTGACGATGGGGCTGGTATTGATTTTGATCGGGTCAGGATGCGCGCTATTGAAAGAGGACTTTTGAGCACTGAATTAGCGCCAAACATATCTAATAAGGAATTGGTAGAGTATATTTTTCTACCTGGATTTTCAACCAAAGAATCGGTAACCAATCTCTCAGGAAGGGGGGTTGGGATGGATGTGGTAAAGAATAATATTGCCAATATAGGTGGCTCCATTGAAATTTCAAGCGAAGCTGATTTGGGCGTAAATATTAAATTAAAGATCCCTCTCACATTGGCAATCATGCCGGCTTTATTAGTGAAGTCTGAATCTGAAATTTATGCCATTCCACAAAATCGTATTTTAGAGTTAGTTCAAATTAATTCCTCTAGCGAGTCACCGCGTTTTGAAGACTTTCATGGAACTACGGTATTTCGATTGCGAGATAAGTTAGTCCCTTTATTATTTTTAAATGAACAGCTTGGCCTAGGTGTAAGGCAGGATGGTCAAAGCATATCTTCTAACATCGTTATATTGCATGCAGGACTTGTGCAATTTGGATTGGTTGTTGAATCAGTACTGAATATTCAAGACGTCGTGGTGAAACCCATGGGTCCTTTATTAAAGGGGCTTCCTATTTTTGCTGGCGCAACAATTTTGGGTTCTGGACGGGTAAGTTTAATTATCGACATAGATGGCATTGCTATGCTGTCTGGTTTAGTTGAGAAAATAGAGGCTAATCCAATTAATCAAGTGGTCATTCAACAGCCCATTGAGGAACGCAAAGTACCAATGCTTTTATTTGAAATTGCGGGCTTAGAAAAGATGGCAATTCCTTTGGAGAGAGTTGAGCATATCATCATGCTTGATATTAACTCCATTCAAAAAAATGGTAGTAAAGATGTTATTTTTTATCAAAACAAAGTAGTTGATGTAGTTTGGTTAAATAGATATGTAAGCGGGGGTAACCCACAGGCTAGCTTTAGTCAACATGCTATCCCCGTATTCATTTGCCATGCTAATCAAAAATACTATGCATTGGTTGTTCATCGCGTCTTTGATATTGTGCAAATGCCAGAGAAGGTATACGAACTAGCATCGCCACAACGGGGTCTTTTAGGGTGCGGTATCTTCAATGATGTTGTTGTCAATATAGTCGATCTTGAAGAAATACTCATGCTGCACAATTTTTATGATACCTCCGTAGTCTACCCAAAAGTGGTGGACCTTGATGGTTAACAGTGACTTTGATGCAAGTTATTTAACCTTTTCGTTAGGGGGTCGCTCTTTCGGGATACCCGCCGCTTCTGCATTGGAAATTAATCGTAATCTAGATTACACAATTGTGCCAAATGCCCCAAAATTAATTCGGGGCATTTTAAATTTACGAGGGCAGCTTATCCCTGCTATTGACATGAGAAGCATTTTAGGTGATGGCGGGGATAATCATCAACCGGAGTCTGTCGGCATCATTGTCGATCTTGGATCAACTAAAGCGTCTCTATTGGTTGATAGCGTTGGCGATATTATTCCGCTTGGAGGGCTTACTTTCGAGCCTCCACCCCCTAATTTTCCTTTACAGGGGAGGCGGGCTATCGTTGGCGCCCACAAATTAGCAGACTCCCTACTAATAATTCTTGACCCAAAATTATTGGTTACAGATTAGTAAAACACTAACGATCGCTTTATTTTTTTAAAAACTTTCTAAGTTAATATAAACAATGCTTCAACAATTAAATAACCATAAAAAAATTCGAATACTGATTGTTGACGATTCTGCAGTAGTCCGTCGGATTCTCTCAACAGTTATTTCCGATCAAACTGATATGGAAGTGGTTGGAACTGCAACCAATGGATTGCTGGGAATCGAGTTTATTCGTAAACAAGTTCCAGATTTGGTTATTTTAGATATTGAAATGCCAGTAATGGATGGTATTTCTGCTTTAAAAGAAATTCGTAAATTTAACTCGCATTTGCCAATTATTATTTTTAGCTCCCTCACTCAGAAGGGTGCTTTAGTAACAATCGATGCCTTAACTAATGGTGCTAGCGATTATCAATCAAAACCCTCAAATATTAGCGACTTTGAAAGTGCCTTAATCGAAATACGCGAAAACCTGATCCCAAAAATTAGGACATTATGTGCGCCCAATATTGTTGCGACAAGGGACTTGTTATCTAGATCTGATGTGAAAATCCCCTTTGCTAAACACCATCAAACTACTTTGACTAAGGGCAAAATTGAAGCAGTATGTATTGGCGTTTCAACAGGCGGACCAGCTGCATTAATGTATATGTTTGAGGAATGGAAGAACCCATTGACAGTTCCAGTATTAATTGTTCAGCATATGCCACCTAAATTCACTGAATTTTTGGCTAAACGATTATCTGATATTGGGGTTATCCCCGTTGAGGAGCCGTATGACGGACAAGAAGTCTTACCCGGGAAGGCCTACATAGCTCCAGGTGGAATGCATATGGGGGTGAATAGAGTCGGTAAAAATGTTTATATTGAATTAAATGATGGCCCATTGGAAAACTCTTGTCGTCCAGCGGTAGATGTGTTGTTTAGAACCGCTGCAAATACATATGGACCAAATTTATTAGCGGTGGTACTCACCGGAATGGGATCGGACGGATTAAAAGGAGCAGTGGAAATTCATCATCATCACGGTAGGATTATTGCTCAAGATGAAGAATCTAGCGTAGTTTGGGGTATGCCAAGAGCAGTTGTAAATGCCAATCTGGCCGAAAAAATTCTCCCGTTAAAAGATATTCCTAGTGAAATATTGAGGCAGGTATTGAGTTCATGAAAATCAACATAATTCCAGAAAAGGGAGTACTTGACATCTTTTTTCAGATGGTTAAGGGGAATATTGGTTTAGTCTTGGATGAGAGCAAGTTGTACTTATTGGAGGCACGCTTAAACCCTTTAGCCAAAAAAAATGGCTTCAATGGTTATGCTGAATTGATTTCAAATTTAATCATTCGGCCGCTAGGAGAGTTGCATTGGGATGCGTTTGAAGCCTTATTGACTAATGAAACTATGTTTTTTCGTGACGAATATTTTTTTAAAGGTTTAACCCATTTTCTTTTGCCTGAGTTAATTAAGAAAAATAGGCTTAGTAAGGAATTAAATATTTGGTGCACTTCCGTTTCAACCGGCCAGGAGGTCTATAGTCTTGCAATGATCTTACAAGACCACTTTCCCGAGTTGTCAAATTGGAATTTGCAACTTAAGGCAACCGATGTTTGCAAGACTGTACTTAAAAAGGCGGAAGAAGGAATTTTCAGCGAATCGGAAATTAAAAGGGGATTGACTCCATTGCAAATTCACAAACATTTTACGATGGTAGATGGCAAAGCAGTAGAGTACAAAATAAATGATAATTTAAAACAGTTAATCCAATTTGATCAAGTAAATCTTATAAAAGATCTGCCCATTTCCATGAAATACGATTTGATTTTAATGCGGAATGTTTTGATATATTTTTCAGCCGAAACTAAAATTCAGGTTTTATCAAAAATTTCATCTAATCTTAAAGATTCTGACAGCTGTTTATCGCTTGGTGCCTCCGAGTCCTTATTGTATGAAACGTGTTTTGATCGCTTTAGTGTAGATAGGTTAACCTTTTATAAAAAGAAACAATGAATACTGGCGAGAATTCGATTTTAAGAGTACCTGGTGAAAATATTCACCAAATTAGTCCTGAGTTACTGGGAATGATTGAAGGTATGAAGGTTATGGTGGTTGACGATAGTCGAACCTTACGTAAATTGCTAATTAGGGAGCTGAATGGGATTGGCATAACAAATATATTGGAAGCGGTAGATGGTCTTGAGGCACTATCCTTGCTTCAAAAGGAGTCATTTGATCTAATGTTGTTGGATATGGAAATGCCAGAATTGGATGGACTTGGCGTTTTAAGAAAAATTAAAGCTGACCAAAACTTGAGTTATCTACCTGTAATCGTAGTCTCTGGCGCTGAAGAATTGGATAAAACCGTTGAATGCATTCAAATTGGCGCCGAAGACTATCTTCCTAAGCCATTTAACTCAATCCTTTTACGAGCCCGTGTTTACTCGTCATTAGAAAAAAAGAGATTGCGCGATATAGATGTGCAGCGAATGCAAGAGCTTAAAAACGAAAAGGAGCTTTTAGATATAGAGCAAATGAAAACTGAAAAGCTGATGCTTAATATCTTGCCAAAGCCGATTGCTGAACGCTTAAAAAAGGGTGAAAAGAATATAGCCGGAAGTTATCCTGAATCAACCGTGTTATTTAGCGATTTAGTTGGATTTACTGCCATGTCTTCGCAAAAAAGTGCAAGTGAGTTGGTTACTTTGTTAAATAGCTTATTTACTCGATTTGATCTGCGTGCAGAGCAGTTGGGTCTTGAAAAAATTAAAACAATCGGCGATGCATATATGGCCGTTGGGGGAATTCCCATCCCAAGATCAGACCATGCGGAGATAGTTGCTGAAATGGCCATAGGAATGTTCGAAGACTTAAAACAATTTAATATTGCCCATTCAATGAATTTAGAGATGAGGATAGGTATAAATTCAGGTCCGGTGGTTGCTGGCGTTATTGGGTTTACTAAGTTTTCATACGATTTATGGGGTAATACCGTTAATACTGCAAGTCGAATGGAGTCCACTTCTGTTAATGGCCGTATCCAGATTTCACCTTCATCCCAAGAGCTTTTAGCAAACAGTTATTTACTTGAGGAAAGAGGTCTTATGGAGTGCAAAGGCCTGGGGCAGATTACCACCTACTTTCTTAATGAAAAAAAATAGACATGTATTATTTTGTAAATTGTTTTTTGAATTAAATTTCATCAGTTAATCAGAGGAATTTGTTATGAATCACCCAAAAATATTCGCCTTATCTAGGCCCCTCTGGTTGCTGTTGGTGCTATCAAATTTTGGATTTGCTTTTTGGTTAAATTCTAAATTTTCAACCTATTGGGGTTGGACTACCAGCCATCTATCGGATGGAGTAGATCTGGCTAATGTTGATTTTTTGGCGATATTTCAATTTTTCTTATTTTCCTTTTCCTTGGATATGACCAATAGGAAGATGGCCGTTTCCTTTAATAAAAAATCAACAACGGGGCAAATCTCTGCCATTTTAGTTCAGACTATATCGGTTGGTATTTATTCGCTAGTTGGATTAATTGGATTTGTTTTAATCTACGACCGCTCGTTTAGCCATATATTGGCTGCAACAGGAGCAATAGGGGTAGGCGTGGCGTATGTTTTTCGAGAAATCATTGCCAATATCGTTGCTAGCATCCAAATACAAGCTGACGGACTCATCGGAATAAATGATTTTATTCAAACTTACCAGAATTCCTCAACCGAGATATATCAGGTTGTTCAATTGGATTACAGTATGGTGATCTTACGCGATAAGTACGACTATCTAGTTCATGTTCCAAATCATACTTTTTTAAGTTGGAAGTATGTCAATGTTTCCAAGCAGCCAGGAAAGAGAGGATCAAGACGAAAGATAGATCTTGAAATCGGAACTCAAAACGATCCGGAGCGCGTTTTGCATATCTTAGAGTTGGCAATTAAGTATGTAATCAAAACAAATAAAGAATTTGATGATTGGCATGCGATTAGGGTGTCAAAACTAAATGAAGGTGTTCTGGTTTACATCATTGCTTATGAGTGCGATCCTGCAATCAAAATGATTAGGTCGTCTGATATTGTCTTAAGAGCAGCGCTTCGCTTTATGAAGTCTGCTGGCTTTAATCTCAATACGGACGTTGAAATGACGCAACCGGATGAGGATGTAAATCATATTACTAAACGCTTACTAAACATCTCACGCATGGGGGTATTAAGATTTCTTGATGAAAGGCAAATTAATGAATTGGCTAAATCTGTTTCAGTGGTTCAATGCGAGGAGGGTGACCACCTGATTAAGCAAGGGGACGCTGCAGATAGCATGTATTTTATTTCCGAAGGTAGTCTTGAGGTTGCCATTGCTGATGGTCGAAATAGCGAGATTGTGGTCGCTACATTGTGGCCTGGCGATTGTGTTGGCGAGATGTCACTGCTTACCGGTGAACCAAGATCAGCCAATGTAAAAGTTAAATCAAGCTCAACTATATTGCTGGAGTTAAAAAAAGCAGATCTTCAGCCGATATTTGAAAATAACCCTAAGTTGGTCGAACAAATTTCTTTTCTTTTAGCAACGCGTAAAGCAGCTAACGATAAGTTGCTTAATCAAGAAGAGGCCGAAGAATTGTTACGAAGTAGGGTTAAAGATTTTACAAAGAAAATTCTGAAGTTTTTCTTTAATAATTAATTCTATCGATTGATTTATGGGTTTTTAATTCCATTTATTAGATTAATGCGCTATTTAAAATTGAGATAGTAGTTCATCAGTCAAAGACCTGACCCCCAACGGTATTGCCAAGCAATTCCTAGAAGGTCATAGTTGCTACTAGTTCTGGCAAATACGCCAGTACTTCCATAAACCTTTACTGAATTTTTTTTGTCAATGGGGATAGATAGGGTCGTTCCAAAACGCCAATTTTCTTGATAGTTATTTATCCATTGACCATTAATTGCAGATTGACCCCCTGTAAAGTAGGTAGCATCAAAAGAGAGCCAAGCAGTATTTTGAAAGTAATAAATGACATGTCCCTCAGAAGAGTAGATTGGACTTTGGCTAAATGTATTGTTTCCATAAAAACTATTGTTATTGGTAAAAATCGTTGCCGCGCCTGACAACTCTAGTCTCCAAGGACCGATAGCTTTGGATGCGCCTATACCAGGTTGAAAATACCATCTATTTGCTCCTAAATTGATTAATTGGCTATTGTCATATTTACCCCACGGTATGGATGCGGCTAAACTAGCGCCAATGATTAAATCTTGTTGATAATTTTTAAATTCCTCAACGGAAAGGGCTGGCGCCCCGAAGAGATTAACTGCTACTTTGACTTTTGGATCTGTCATGCCATCGGTTTGCCCGCTGATAATTTTGCTTCCATAGTTTGCTGAGCCTGATAATTCTGCATAAGGTAAAACAAAATTTAATTTTGCAGATTGGCCTGCTACATCAAATATATGGGTATAGCCCAAAACCTCGCTGGACATGGAATAAGTAGAGCTTTTTGCTTGAGCTACCCCAAGGCCAAGAAAATTAATTCCAATTGGTGCATTTGAATACGCGCGCGGTTCTATTTCTTGTGCAAATGCATGTAAACCAGGAAAAAGGAGGCAGGAGATCCGAGTTAAGCAAACTATCACACGAAAGATTCTGAGTTTCATGAGTCAATCTTACATTGAGGAGCATAAGTTATTTAGGTTTAGTAAGCGCGATCCGCCTTTCTTTTAAAAAACTATTCATTTCAAATGAATCCAAGTGGCTATGGGCGATTAATGCATTAATGCTTACTCATTACATTGATAGAAGAATTGTCCATTGGTCGTCAATTTTTGACTACTATTATTGATTTAAATCAATCGCTTGTTTAAAATGGAGGTAGACTATACAAATTGGCATCTAGCTGACCGATATTTGTTTTCCCAAGTTTTTGATAATCTACTAACCCTGTATTTAATCGAATTTTTATGGAACCAATTAAAATCCTCGTTACCAACCAGAAGGGAGGGGTTGGGAAAAGCACTATTTCTGCAAATTTGGCTGCTTATCTATGTTTGCAGCAAGGCGTTAAGGTGTCTTTGATTGATTTTGATAAGCAGGGATCTTCCTCGCGATGGGCACATAAGGCTCCGAATATCGGCATTCAAGTTCATCAGGCCGAATTATCCTTTCAAAGTAGCGGCATGACCTTGTTGAGTGCTCGGAATGCTTTGCGAAAAGGCTCGATTGGATCTGATGTCAGCATTTCTGATTTGACCTGGATGCCTTCAATATCTGAAGATTTTATGATGGATTTTGATCTAATTTTAGTTCCTACTTCTACCTCTAAATTTGAATTGGCAAGTACTGAAATTTTTGTTCTCCAGTACGCTTTAAAGCATTTTGCTAAATTTCCAATAAGCCGTCAATTAATCTTGGTTGTTCCTAGCCGTGTTGAACGCGAATACTCCTCTGCCAATATGCCGACGAACTTATCATGCTTGGATCACTGTCTTATTACCCCGCCTGTAATCAGGACAGATCATATTGATCAATATGTGTATGAAGATTTCTTTTGCGTCTCCAATGACAAGATTGTTTCAGATTATTTTTGCCAATTTGGTGAATTTATTGCAGATAAAGTAAAAATTAAAACAGAGGAAAAGAAAACCCCTGTGTCTAAGCTGATTTCGAACCTTTCTATTGCGACGAAAAAGCTCTCGATATTGGATCATTTTCGCATCGGTAGAAAACAAGGGATACATTCTGTTGATCAGCCAATTCCCCAGTATTTATTTAAGGGTGATGTTAAGCATTAGCCTCAGGCAAAACAATCATGTAAATTCGAATCAATTGTTGCTCAACAAGAATGTTCGAATAATAATAGAATCTAGCAATGAAACACTTTGCTATTTTATTTTTTATATTTATTTCTTCTTGCTGCTTTGGTCAAAATAACCTTAATCCATACAACCTACAAGTTAATGTTCTCCGTTTAGGGGATAGATTTCAAATTCAAGTAAGTTATGTCGTACCTCTTGATGAATGCCAGGCATTTGCGTTTATAACTGACTATGAGGGCTCCAAGAATATCCCGGGAATTATTGACTCAAAGGTTATTAGCAGAGAGGGGAATAGGGTTAGAGTTGAACGTTTGATCGAGGAGAGGATTATGTTTTTTCCAATTTCGATGAAATCTACCGTGGAATATACAGAGACTTCTAACCAAGAGCTTAATTTTGAGCAAATAAGCGGGGATACTAAATTTTACAAAGGTGCTTGGCATTTGAGTCAAGACAAGGGGGGCACATTATTTCAATATGAAAGTCAGGTGGAGCCTAATTTATTAATTCCAAAATTCATTATTGAGTACTTTATAAGAAATAGCATTCGGAAACGATTTGAAAAGATGGCTGAAAGGGCTAGTCAAAAAAAATCAAGTCAGACTTTAGCTTGTCAGTAAGTCCAAATAAGAGCTAATATTACCTAAATAGAGTATGCAGTTATACCAATGTATTCTAATGAGATATAAAATTTACCTGGAGGTTTTGAATGCGCAAACTTTTTCTACTGACGACTTTCATAATGGCTTTAGGATTGCCCGGATGTGGCTACAATACTTTTCAAAGCCAAGATGAACAGGTCAAATCAAGCTGGTCAGAAGTACTAAATCAATATCAGCGGCGAGCTGATTTAATTCCTAATTTGGTTAGTACGGTTAGAGGCGAAGCTAAATTCGAACAAGATACGCTTACCAAAGTAATTGAGGCTCGATCCCAGGCAACATCCATCCAAGCAACTCCAGACTTAATTAACAATCCTGAAGCATTCCAGAAATTTCAACAGGCGCAAGGTCAATTGACTTCTGCATTGTCAAGGCTGCTAGTTGTTTCAGAAAATTACCCATCCCTTAAGAGCAATCAAGGTTTTAGAGATTTGCAAGCACAGTTAGAGGGGACTGAAAACAGAATTACTGTAGCACGCAACCGTTACATTAAGGCGGTACAAGATTACAACATCACAGTACGGTCATTTCCTTCAAACTTAACCGCAATGCTTATGGGATACAAAGAGAAGGCTAACTTTGCGGTAGAAAATGAAAAGGAAATATCAAGACCCCCAACCGTAAACTTTGATACTTCCCCATCGCCAGCTAAATAATCGATTAAAAGCCTATTAGTCCCTTGGATATGTTAAGAAGATTAGCTCGATACTTCTTGTTGGCATGGGTATTTCCCTTTTTATTATTTTCGAATGCAAATGCAATTGTTCCTAATCTAACGGGTCATGTTATTGATCAAACGGGAACGCTAACTAGGGAGCAGCACGATTATCTTGAACATTTATTGACTAATTTTGAATCAAAAAAAGGAAGTCAAGTCGTTGTTTTGATAATAAGCTCAACCCAGCCTGAAACAATTGAGCAATTTGGGATTAAAGTCGCAGATCGGTGGAAAGTTGGCCGCAATAAAATTGATGACGGTGTAATTTTGTTGGTTGCTAAAAATGACCATGCTTTGCGAATTGAAGTGGGGTACGATCTAGAAGGGGTCTTAAGTGATGTTGTTAGTAAAAGAATTATTGATAATGTCATTATTCCTCATTTTAAGCAGCAAGATTTTTATGGCGGAATTATGGCGGGAGTTGTAAGCATAATTGGAACGATAGAGGGCGAGAATCTTCCTTCACCTGCTGGCAATGTCAGCAATAACTCGGACATGTTTGGCCAATTAATCCCATTTTTATTTATCATCACTCTTGTAGTTGGAGGTATCGTTAGTAGGATCCTTGGAAAAGTTCTTGGCTCACTGGTTACGGGAAGTTTTGTTGCGTTAATCGCTTGGTTTGGACTTGGAGCACTGTCTTTGGCTGCAATGGCTGGCTTTATAGCCTTTATTGTGACCCTAATTGCTGGAGGTGTTGGGCGCTCAGGTTTTGGTGGATTTTATAGTGGTGGAACAGGAGGCGGCGGTTTTAGTGGTGGTGGAGGTGGATTTGGTGGAGGCGGCGCCTCCGGAAGATGGTAATGATGAATGTCAAACGTATTACACAACACCTGCTTTTTCCTAAGTACAGGCTGAGGTCGTTCTTTAATGCCGACACTATTAATTTAATTACTCTTGCTACTCAAGCTAGCGAAAGAAAACATTCAGGTCAAATTTGTTTTGCAGTTGAAGGATCATTGAGTTTATCGGCACTGATGAAAAATGAACCCCCGCGAAAACGCGCTGTCGATGTCTTTTCTCAGCTAAGGGTATGGGATACCGAGTGCAATAATGGTGTATTGATTTATGTGTTGCTGGCCGATAAGGCGGTTGAAATTATTGCAGATCGAGGAGTCAATAAAGTTGTTGATCTTTCTACTTGGGCTGATGTCTGTAAAAAAGTAGAGTCTAATTTTTCCGAAGGAGATTTTCGAAATGGATCTCTAATTGGGATTGAAAGCGTCGGTGTAATTTTGGAGAATTTCTTTGCTTTTAATTCATCTCAAAAAAATGAGATTCCTGATAACCCTATTTTATTAGACTAGGAACTCTGTACCTATGGTATCGCAAGATAGGTGTGCTCTTATACTGCTAGGAGTCAAAATATTGATGGAGCGGGTGAAGGGAGTCGAACCCTCGTCTCTAGCATGGGAAGCTAGGGTAATGCCGTTATACGACACCCGCAGACTTGCTGATTCTTTCACATTTTAATGTAGCAATGAATCAATCGTATGATTTTAATAGAAAGTGCTGTTTTTTTCAAAAAAGGGTGGCAATGTCGGATATTAATTCACTAATCAAGCATCTTGTTACTTTTCGTGATGAGCGAGATTGGAAGCAGTTCCATAATCCTAAAGATTTGGCGATTGCGCTTTCCATTGAGGCGGCTGAATTAAATGAGGTCTTCCTTTGGAAGTCCAATAATGATACTTTTGATCTTGAATTAATGAGTGACGAATTGGCGGATGTATTTTCCTATGCTTTTTTATTGGCTGAATCTTGTGGGCTGGATATTCAGAAAATAGTAGAAGAAAAAATCAAGAAGAATGCCATTAAGTATCCCGTAAGTGAGTTTAAGGGATCTGCCAAAAAATATACAGAAATCTAATGCGCCATGCATTTCAACTTTTTTGCTTTTCGGTTTTAGATTTTGAATGGATTTTTTATTGGCATATCCTCACTAAGTTCATATCCATAAAGTTATACACTTTCAATAATTAGGTAATGTTGAGGTAGTTATTGAATTTACGATCTTGCTTCGAATAAAGAGGATGTGGTTGGTGTGATAATGACAAACAAAATTCACCCAGAATTGGTTAAGGCATATTTAGATGCCAATTACTCAATTGAGGCATTCGGCGCTTATATCCGGTTGGAGGTTAATAAAACTAATCCTTTGTTGACCAAAATCATGAGTGATTATCAAGTGGTGACGGCGGCTTTTATAACCGCATTTAATCCCCATAGCCAAATTGTAGATTTTGGGGTTAATAAAAATATGCAGTTACGTTTGGTGAGGGATGTGTTGACCCTTGGGTATAGTTATCTGAAAGGGTTTGGCGAGAGCTCTGAAGGTGGGTGGCTAAAAGAAGAAAGTATTCTAATTTTAGGCATCACAGAAAATAAGGCCGAATTTTTGGCAGATCAGTATCGGCAAAACGGATACCTTTGGATTAATTCACAAGATGAAATATGTAGATTGCGATTATGTGATCAATAATTTGCTAATCTATGATTAGTAAATTATTTCCTTTGCATTTATATTTCTTCAAGATTGATAACTTAGTGAGCGGTTATGAAGAGTTTTACTTTAATAAAAAGCCTTCCGTTTCTATCTTTCTTATTACTGCTGGTGTCCTGTGGTGGTGGAGGAGGCGGTGGTGGGGGTAATGCGGGCGGACCAGCTTATGTTATATCCACATCGATTCCTACAGTTAAATCAGCAAACTATCCGAGTAACTGGACAAGCGCTGGCGTTAATGTTACTCCGCCTTCTGTAAGCCCCGTTGTTGATACCTATAATGATGGTTCTTTAGTAACCACTCAAGATGGCTCTTCAGTTAAGCCATTTAGTCAAACAACACTGGCCTCCCAAGCTATTTCTGATCCAAACGCTTATGTCGCTTCCGGTACATTAACCTATAATTTAATTTGGGGTACCCCAGATAAAAATGGCCCTGGATATGCTAGCAACTTTCCTGTTGCTAGCACTGCCACTAAGTTATCAGCGCCTTTAGGTTTCATGGGTATTGCCGTTTCTGGACAATCATCAATTACCTCGGCGCCAACTGTCACAACTCCATCTAGCGATGTATTAAATTCTTGGAATGCTGGATGGACAGGTAAAGGGGTAAACGTTTTATTTATTGATGGATATTCCTCTATCAATACTTGCAACATGAACAGTTCCAATACTTGCCATGGTGTGGTTACCATGATGACTACAAACTTAGCTGCCCCAGGGGCGGCGTTATTTGGATTGGATGCCAGCACAATTGGTACTTCATTTTCGGGTGCTGCCAAAAATGGGAATGGAGGAGGAAATCTAACATCACCAGTTATCATCAATGCAGTCAATGTTAGTGTTACTGCAAACGCTTGGTGTAACAACGGTTGCGGGATTACGCCTTCTGATGCCTCCTATGCAGCGATGATTGCTTCAACTGCTAACTTTAACTCTGCATACGTCAATGCATTATCGGGTACATCAAATATTTCCAATTTAACCAATTTAGGAAATGCGGTTATTACCAAATCGGCTGGAAATGATAAGCTCGACTCAAAATACGATGTTACAACCTTAGCGTTGGCTAATAATTCAAATATAGCCAGCAGGCTTTTGATTGTCGGTGCACTAGATAAAAATGGTTCAGTTTCCAATCCGGCTACCATAGCTTACTACAGCAATTACGCTGGGGCGACGACAGGCATTGCAAATCGATTTGTGGTAGCCAATGGAAATGCTCCCTATGCTGCTGGAGGAGTTGGAATTAATGGCCATTCGGCACCAGGGGGTGAAATGGGAACTTCATTTTCTGCACCACTTGTTGCTGGATATGCCGCTGTAGTGATGCAGAAGTTTCCAAATTTGGATGCCGTTAAAACAAGTTCAATCATCTTGGATACCGCGCGATACGATACGCTGTCCTGCAATCCGAATTGCTCCCCCAGTATTTATGGTGCTGGTGAAGCAAGCCTCTCAAGGGCGCTAGCACCTGTTGGGAGGTTAAGATGAGTAGATACTGTTTTGTTTCTTTATTGATGCTGGCATCTTCCCCTCTTTTTGCACAAGATAATGGGGTACGGGATTACGTTGTGAGAACTTCGATTTTGTCGTATGCCCAGCAAGTCAACCCTACCCCGGTTTGGCTTTCTACCTTCAGCGCCGAGTCTAGGCCGGTTTACTTTACCAATTCAAGCGGAATGGCGATTTTATCCAATCCATCCAGTGTTGTTTCAGCTTATGATGCAACATCCACTCGCTATAACACTTCGAATTTTTATGCCTTAAAAAGTGATCGATATAAATTTATTTCTCATATCAATGGGTTTAATAAAGGCGAAGTATTTTCGGTTGGATATGACACGGGGATTAATACCCAAAAACTCAATATGTCGAACGCATTTTTTATGGGATATACCAAGACGTTTAGTTTGGCCGAATCGGCATTACTCAATTTCAGTTTTGGCGGTTGGTTTGGCGGTGGCATTCATGAGTCGCCATGTGTAGATAGCTATGGAAGGCAATATTCTTGTCAGACTCTAACTGCATGGCAGGACTACAGCCCGAATTATCCAAAATCGCTAAGTTTTTTGGACTTGAAATTCGTCTGGTTGTTCAATTAATATTGATTCTAATAGGCGGTTGAACCGGTTCAAATTATTATTGTGGCAGTATGCCAATTGCCTTAACAAGCGCTCCATAACGCGCATGATCTTTTTTGTTGAGGGTGTCAAAATATTCAGGAGATTGGCTTACGCCAATTAGGCCGTATGTCCCAAGTCTCTCAGTTGAAGCGGGCGATCGAACTGCAGCATTTATCGCTTCGTTCAAACGGTTTACTATCAACATGGGTGTTTTTGCAGGCACTACAAAACCAAACCATCCATTCACAATAAAACCAGGAATAACTTCGCTTAAGGTTGGCACGCCAGGCCATTCATCGACTCGTGATCCGTTAGTAATTGCAAGAAGCCGAATGACGCCGGATTTTGCAAAGGGGGCAAAACCGGATATTCCATCTGCTGAGGCCATGATTTCACCCGACCCTAGATCCGTTGCTGCGCCAGAAGTGCCTTTATAAGGAACATGAGTGTAGGTAAAGTTAGCTTGACGACGAAAATCTTCAAACCACAAATGTGCAAAGCCACCTTCACCGGTTGTTCCTACAGTTAATTTACCTGGATTAGCTTGCGCCCATGAAACCATTTGCTGCACTGTTTTAAAAGGCGCACTATTTGACCCCGCAAGCGCATTGTAATTCCAAGCTGAAACCGCAACGGGAACGAAGTCTTTTATCGTGTCATAGGGAAGGTCTTTAACTGTGTGCGGCTGAACAATCATTGGACCCCCTTGTACCGCACCAATGGTATAGCCATCCGGGTTAGAACGAGCGATTGCCGCCATTCCAATACGACCATAGGCGCCCCCAATGTTATCAATCACGACACTTTGCTCTAATAGTTCAGATAATTTTGGTTGAACCAATCTAGCAAGAATATCTATTGTATTTCCCGGAGGGAAGGGCACAATAATTCGAATTGGCTTAACTTTTGGCCAAGATTGCTGACTCCATGCATGAGATGTTGCTATATATAGACCGGAGGCAATGCTGCCTTTTAATGCAAATCGCCTATTCTTATTAAATAAGAAGTGCATAGATATTTTTCCTGGGAAACAGAGCGCCAATAAAATTAGCGCTCTTTTTTATTGTTAGAAGTAAGCTTGACCGCGCTTGACTGTCGGTTCCCATTCACACTCAGCCCAAGGGCCATCTCCGCTTTCCTTAATATAGGAAATGTTTCCCTCTAAAGTAGGGAAATGAGTTTTATCAAAAAAGTTTTTTAGCCAATCAAATACATAATCATGGCAATCCATACCACCTAAGTTTGCAATACTCCAAAGCGGGTGATATTGATTTTCAAATACCCACATTTCCTTAGGGACCTTGAGATCTTCGTATGCTTCAACAGCGTCCTCCAATGGGCAGAGAGGGTCAAATTCACCGGTAACCAATAAAGTAGGGCATTTAATTTTATCTAGATGTCCGCGAACTGTCATATCCCTTGCTACCTCTTTATCGAATCGCTCCTCATCATCATAGCCAGCCATATACATAAACATTTGTTTAAAACGAGGTGATGATTGGGTAAATATTGTATTGTTGGGATTGAAGCAGGCAACGGATGATACAACGACAGCAGCCCTATGGTCATAGCTAGATAATCTTAAGGACCAGTAGCTTCCCATGCTGATTCCATAGATTGCAATCTTATCCTTGTCAACCTCTGGTCTTGTTAGTAGGTAGCTAATTACAGCTGCGCCAGCTCGCTCGTAATTGTCACCAACAGAACGAATTTTTTGAATATTGGAGTTGCCCTGTCCAGGTCCGTCCATTGCCAGTACATGAAATCCACGAGCTAAACCTATATTGTGATACGCCTTAGGAAAAACCTCTTTTGTTTGATCCATTCCGGGCACGTAAATTACAACGGGTGCTTTGCGGCGATCCGGTAGTAAATGCAGTAAACAGGAAATAGTTTTCCCATCATCAAATTCAACTTCTACCCGCTCAATTGGATAGTCGGCGGTTTCAGTGCGCAAATCCACCATTTCAGACATTTTTTGATAAAGATGTGTTTTAACTGGGTGATCGTCAAAATATATTGGATGCTGGGCCATTCGATAGGCTTCGATAGCATGATCAAAATGATATGTAGCGCTTGAATTGGCTCCTCTGGCTTTAGCATTCTTAGCGAGCCTTTCATGGCGTTCACCTGCTTCCCGCCAAACTTTGGGTAACATTCGATAGTTTCTTGCGCGTTTTCCGGTTGGAACTTCAATGTCATCGCGTTCAAAATTTTGTACACGACCCCTCATGTTTAATGCTAGGTCGAGCATCCATTGTTGGTTATCGCGTTCCGTTCTTAATTTGTTTATCACAATGTCTCCAGTTCAAGCTGTTTGATTTTTTATAGGTAATATGAAATGCATAATTACTACAACAGGCTTAATGTAAATCAACTTGATGCTGGCAGTCAAGGTCGTTTGAGCAGATTAAGCTTATCCGGATAAATTAAAGAGTTTAAAAATATTGAGCAATTGTTTAATAATGGTTTACCTGAATTGAGAAGTTCAAAAGATGTGTTCAATATTAGTTGTAATAATTTATGGTCACTCGCATTACATTTTTTGAAAGAGTTTTATGAAAGCTATATTTAAATCTTGTTTATTTTTATTGGTTATATTTTCATGTTTAGCGCAATATCCTATGGCATTTGCTCAAGACGTAAGCTACCCGAATAGGCCGATAAAAATGATTGTTCCGCTTGCTCCTGGAGGCGCAACGGACACTGTCGCACGAATTTTTGCTAAACAGTTATCCATAATTCTCAATGTGCCTGTGATGGTCGAAAATCGAGTTGGGGCCGGAGGCATTATTGCAATGGATTCAATGGCAAAGGTACCTAGTGATGGCTATACGGTATTTATTGGAAACTTAACAACCAACGCTTTGAATCAAACCGTAAACGCTGAAAAATTAAAAATTAAGCCCGACGAAATTTTAACGGGCATTTCGACATTAGCAACGATCCCTCATATTTTGGTAAGTTCAAGTAAATTTGATGTGAAGAGTGTGAAGGAGTTGATTTCATTTGTAAAAGCAAACCCAGAAAAAGTAAACCATGCATCCCCTGGAACAGGCTCCTATTCGATGCTTGATATGCTTTTGTTTGAAAAAGCCGCCGGTTTACAAATGGTGCATGTTCCTTATAATGGCGGTGCAGGCCAATATATTGTGCCAATGGTAAGCAATGATGTACAAATAGCGTTTATCAACGCTTCATCGGTTATAGAAATGATTCGCGCTGGAAAGTTGCGAGCACTTGCTGTAACAACTGATAAGCGCTTGCCTGAATTGCCTAGTGTTCCCACAATGACTGAATCGGGTTTTCCAGGAATTGGTACCAATGCATGGCAAGCATTGTTCGTTCCAAAAGGGGTTTCTAAACAAGTAGTTGATAAGTTATTTTCAGCAATTGTTGAGGCATCTAAAAGCGATGAGTTGGTTGAGGCATTTAAAAAGCAATTAATCATTCCTGGCGCCAGCAACTCTCCAGAGGAATTTAATAAATACGTCCGATCAGAGGTGGTGCATTGGGCTTCAATCGTACATTCCCTGAATGTAAAAGGGGAATAAAAAAATTTACTAGTCAAAATTTTTATAAAAGCAATTACATTTCTTTGAGGATGGCATCCGCCCAAAATTTATACCCTTTTTCGGTTAAATGTACGCCGTCAATGGTTTTCCATTCGCCTAGTTTAGCCATATTAAGAGAGTTGATGTAAGAGCAAGGTTTGACGTGCGTTGATAAAAAGCTCGATACTTGCTGAACCCTGAAGTTATTCTTGTGTGACGTACCTTCGCCACCCCATGTTGGCCCAACCCAGACGCAACGAGTGCTGGATTTTCTTACAGCGGTCATTAACTGATTTATCTCGATTGTTGACCATGCTTGAGGAAATTCTGGTTGGGTATACCCCGCCAGAGTATCTCCCATGACTATGATCAGTAAATCTGGATGTTCTTTATTGATAAGCGTATCAATTGGCGTTGTAACTGCGGCAGTGTTAAAGGCTACTTTTATTGGCCCATTGTTAATGCGCTCTGCTGAACCACAGGTACCACGAGTAGGCTGAACCCACATTGAAGGGGTTGATCCGCATACGCCGATTGTATGCACTTGTACCGCTCCACCTTGTAAAAGATTGTCATGCAAGGTAGTAATAAGATTGCCTGGTGCAGCAAGGTGGCTGCTACCAATAATCAGAATTTTAAGACCTGTTAAAACCATTGCGTTTCCTTAGCATTATCTGGTGCCATAAATCCCACCTATCCCAAGTGTACCGAATGACAGTGTGCTAGATAATAAAGCAAGAAGTACCCATTTATTTCGTAATATTCTGTAGCGAAGAAAGCGTCGAGGGAACAAGGTTTCTGCCGCGATATAAAGAATTGAAATAGTTAAAATAATGATCGATTGGGTATCCAGGGATAAATTTAGGAGATAGGAGTCATTATTCCACTGAAAATGTAGCAAATTGTGCACTTTTAGAAATAAAAAATCAGGATCGGTCTCTGAAAAAATTAATCGACCAAATACAATGACCGGTGGAAATATAAGCATGCTTGTGAAACGGCCCAATTGAGGCCATAAAAATTTCTTTGTTAGAAGGTAGGTTAACAACCAGGCGGTAGCGTGAAAAAATCCCCAAATTAAAAAGTTTAAAGACATGCCATGCCACATAGCCGAAGACATAAAAACTAAAAATACCGAAAATGCTATGCCAAAATGTTTTTTTGCAGGAATAAAAAAAAGTTCTTTTAAGGTGGTTGACAAACTAATATGCCAGCGCTGCCAGTAACCAATTACGTCACGAGCAGAAAATGGGCTATTAAAATTCAGAATAGTTTTAACCCCAGCCAGATTTAATATCCCAAATACTACAAATGAGATGCCACAAAAATTAAAGTAGACGTAGATCTCAAAAATAAAAGCAAATGCCAAAATATCAATGGAGTAAGGGGACCTTCTTAGCATAAGAAATGGCGATAACTTTGCTGCCAGAACGCAAAAAAAGAATGCGCCAAGGATGATCCATCCTAGATACACCCATGATCTAGCGCGATTAAGGCCCGGTAAATCTTTAGCCGGTATAGACACTGGACCGGAATTAAACCTTGCCGGTTGCAGGATGTTTAAGCATAAATTTTTAAAATTGAGCCTGCCAGTTAAAATATAAAATGCGAGGCTGGCAGTTACAAATGACACTCCTAGCCAAGGCATAGAACCTTCGCTGCGATCAAAACCCGTTAGCACTCCGATATTTCCGGTCACCGTTAAGAATGACGTGACAAAGAAGGTAAGGTACGCAAGAATTTTTCGTAAAGACGGCTTAGAGGAGACGAGTCTATAGGTAAGCCAGATACATAAACTTAATAGAAGAGTGTACCCTCCTGCATAAAGTGAATAATTCCAGTCATTTCTAAAAAGAACTACTCCATAAGCCAAAATAAATACAAGAATAGGTAGCAGTATTTTTGGCAATACCAAAGGGTGGGTTGGTTTGTAATTGCCCGAATTAAACCCCACTCAAATCCGTCCTTAGGTCAAAATTGATTTATTGTTTGTTGCGTTGAAAAGCACTCACATCCATTTCTATGTGAGGCGAAAAAGTTAGTGCATTTATACAAGATTACTCTGCCTATAGCAATAAAAGTAGTTTAATGCGGCAAAAAAGTAACACTCTAAAAGAGATTTAAGGTTTGCGTGCTAGGGCTAAAGGCAGAATCTCACGAGGGATTTGTAAATTATTTACCTTAATCTAAGCTCTCTATGAAAATTAAGTTCGCAATCATAGCGACCTTCGGGATGATAGCTGACCGTAATTTCAAACGCATTTTTCTGAGCATCTAGGTATCGACGAATTATTCTTAACGCAGGCGAGTTTTCTGCGACACCGAGTGCGAAGGCAACTTCCTTTGTAAGCCTAACTAACCCTATATTTACCGTAGCGCTTTCAACGCGCTGTCCATATCCAGACTCAATTTGTTCATGAACAGGAGTTAAAAAGTGGTTTTTTAACTTAACAACTTCTGAATAACGAGGAAGTAAATAAAAGTCAGTCCAACATAAAGGCTGATCACTGCCAGTTAGTTTACGAAGGGCCCCTATACGAAACCATGGTGTGCCGACTGGACATAATAATGTACTGCTTAAAATTGCATCAGTTGAGACGTGTTCGACGATTTGATTTTCTCTTACAGTATTTTGTGGGTAACTAAAGAGATGTCTCAAGTCTCCCGCAACATGGGCAAAGACCGTTGGCTCTTGGGCAGCAATGACTTTAGTACCGGAACCAGCTCTTCGGGTAATTAAGCCCTTGTCTACGAGAATTTTTAATGCATCCCGAACTGTATGATGGCTCGCATGAAATTCCTCGCATAGCTTTTCTTCAGTGGGGAGATAAGACCCTAATGGGTATTGCCCTTGAAAAATTCGCTCAGAAAGGGCTTTGCTAATTTGTTGGTAAAGCGTATTTTTCACAACGATTTATTCCAATTCCATATGATTTTCTTTGGTTGCCCTGACCCAATTTTCAGATTCCTTATGTAGAGGGTTCATAAATTGGGTAGGGATGATTACAATGATTTCAGTTCCTTGCTGTGCCACTTTTTCTAATCGGCCTTAATGTTTCCATCTTTAACAATTTTGCTTAGGCGTACCATTTCCTTTAAGAAGAAGGCTTGGCTCTCTGCGGGGGTATTGATATTCATAATCTCTCCACCTTCGCTTGATAATTTATCTTTGTATAAATTTGAGTTAATGACTTGATCTAAAGCTTTACTTAATTTATTGATAATTGGAGTGGGTAGTCCGGTTGGTGCCCATACGGCATAAATAATGGACATCTCATAATTTTTTAAGTTGCCAGATTCTTCGATAGTGGGGATCTCGGGAAGTAATTTAGCGCGCGTAGAGCCAGTAGTGCCAAGTGCGATGACTTTTCCTGCTTTTACATGAGGTAGGGCCACACCAAATGCAGAAAAACTTAAAGGCACCTGACCACCCATAGTATCTGTAATTGCTGGCGCTCCGCCTTTATATGGAACGTGAATCATCTTTATCCCGGCTTGGTTGGTGAAAAGTGCTCCAGCAAGATGGCTAGCACTTCCGTTCCCAAAACTTGCATATGACAATGCATCAGGTTCTTTTTTTGCAAGCGCAATAAGTTCCGTAATATTTTTTGCTGGAAAGGATGGGTTGGCTACTAATAGCATTGGGACAGAACCAACTACGGCAAGAGGAATTAGATCCTTCTCAGTTGAATAGGGGGTTTTTCCATACATGCTGGGGTTGATGGCATGAGAGGTAATGGATTGAAACATGAGCGTGTATCCGTCTGCAGTTGCTTTTGCAACAACATCGGCGCCAATCATGCCATTAGCGCCACCACGATTTTCAACTACAACTTGCTGAGCTAGTATTTGGCCTAACTGGTTGGCGATTGTTCTGCCAAGAATGTCTGCAAATCCACCAACTGGCCATGTGATAACTAGCTTTATCGGTTTATTGGGATAGTTATCGATTGCTGCAGAGGGCATATTGCTTTGGGGTTGCCCTAGAGATAGGGAGCTATGGCAAGCCAATAGCCCAATACTGATAGCTAGTTTATAAAAAAAGCGAATAGGTTGATTATCCAATTGTCTCCTCCTTCAGAGCTTTATTAAACATAGAGGCCCCTGTTTTTACTATGGGCCTATGCCAGAACTTTCTTTTGGAGCAATGCTTCAATCTGAGTCTGATTAAGGCCTAGGTACTCGCTTAAAACGGCTTGGGTATGCTCCCCCAATAATGGTGGGGGTTTACGAACGGATGTTGGGGTTCCATGCATTTTTAAAGGAGTCCCTAATGTTTTAAATTTACCAAGATGTTTATGTTCAATTTCAATTACCATATTTTTTGCAAATGCTTGCTCTGATGTCAGGGCTTGCTTGACAGTGTTTACACGCCCAACGGGTATACCGTGTTTGCGGAGCATTGCAATAAGCTCATCACTTGAGTATTCAATGAAAGACTTTGTAAGTAAATTGTCAATGAGTTCTCTATTATTGACGCGTACAGCATTGGAGCTAAGTCGTTCATCTTTGACCCATTCAGGGTGACCTAGAAGTTCCGAAAGTTTTGAAAATTGACTATCGTTTCCAACTGCAACCGCAATCATTCCATCTGAACTGCTGTAGGTTGTATAAGGAACAATCGTAGGGTGGCCATTTCCATAACGGCCCGATTCCATGTTTGTAGCTAGATGACTATTTCCAACATTTGCTAATAGGGCTAAGGAAGTGTCGAACAATGATACTTCAACAGATTGCCCTTTACCTGTTCTAAATCTTGAGATTAGGGCTGCTTGTATAGCGTTTGCTGCCATCATTCCGGTGGCTAAGTCGACAATAGCAACCCCGTATTTTGTAGGCGTACCATCAAGAGGGCCGCAAATACTCATTAGTCCAGATTCCGCTTGAAGAATGAAATCGTAACCAGGTAAACCGGCTTGAGGACCCGTATTCCCATAGCCAGTAATTGAGCATCTTACTAAGTGCGGGGCATGCTTTTCAAACCAGTCTGAATTGAATCCCCACTTCTCTAAAGTGCCGTTTTTAAAATTTTCTAGAAGGACATCGAACTTTGGAATAAGGTCTGCTAACAACTGCTTGCCCTCCAGTTGTGAAAAGTCAATTGCTATTCCACGTTTGTTGCGATTGCAACCTAGAAAATAAGCAGATTCCCCCTCAAGGAATGGTGGTCCCCAGCCCCTAGTGTCATCGCCGCTATGTGGGGATTCTATTTTTACTACTTCTGCCCCTAGGTCTCCTAAGAGCATGCCACACCATGGCCCAGCAAGCACTCGGCTTAAATCTAAAATTTTTATTCCTGCAAGAGCCCCTTCATTTGGGCTTTTTGCGGGTTTGGTGGATGGGTTGTTCACAAATGGAGTTCTTTGTCGGTTGTATTTAATCTCGCATATCTGGGGGCGCATTTAAATTTTTATGAAAGCCATCCATGTATTCATCAAGCGCGGCTTTATTTTGTAGACGAAATTTTTGGAAATCCGGCTTACGACCCTCTAAGAAAGCATTCATTCCCTCCAGGCTTTCTTCTGAGCCCCACACATAGGCAAGCAGTTCCATTCCATGTTGCCAGGATGCATAAAGCTGGTCTGATTCAAAGTTAAGACTTTTCTTTGTCATGCGAATAGTTTGGGAACTATTGTTTTTAATTGTTTCGCACCAAGCTAGCGTTTCTTTTAATAGATCGGCCTCTGGAACGCACTTGTTTATAAGGCCAATACGTTCTGCTTCTTTGGCTTCAAATCTTTTTGCAAGGAATATCATTTCTCTCGCTATGCGCTCCCCTACGATCCGTGGAAGATATTGTGTTGCCCCAACAGTGGGGCAGGCACCCACTTTTGCTCCGGTTTGTCCAAATACGGATTTTTCAGAGCCTATTACCAGGTCGCACCAAAGCGCAAGCTCATGCCCTCCGCCAACGCACCAACCGTTAACCATCGCGATTACTGGGATGGTTACTCCACGAATAATCATCGCAAGTCCCAGCATTCGATCATTCCACATAGATGCATTTGTGAAGGTAAGGCGCTTCATTGCATAAAAATCACCACCAGCAGAGAAAGCTTTATCACCGGCCCCTGTAAAAACAATGCACGCAATTGAAGGATCTTCACGAGTAAGTTTTACTGCATCGATCATCTCATCAAGCGTTTGCTCTCTAAAAGCATTCAAAACTCGAGGTCGGTTAATCGTAATCCAGGCAACTTGGTCCTTTACTTCAAAGAGAATATCTTTGTAGGGTTTTTCAGGTTTTATGCTCATAATGATCCCATTGCGTTTGGTGTTATTAATAAAGGTCTATTTATCCGTATAAATAAGGTAAATTTAATTCTATGCGTTACTATACAAGTAAATTAGTGACCTTATCCTAAATATATTTTCTATAATATCCGTATAATTAAAAATACCATGAATTTACCTACAAATCAAACTTCCCAACAAGTGCCGGCTGATTACTTTGGCATTCGCATCCCATTTTTAGAATTTTTGGGAGTAGTTCCTGAATATGCAAAAAACGGAAGGTCACGGATGAGGATTGATTTAAGGCCAGAATTAGAAAATAGTTTTCATGTTGCTCATGGGGGGTTATTAATGACTCTGCTGGATGTTGCCATGGCAGCGGCAGCCAGAAGCAGTCTTAGCGATCCTTCGGGTGAAGCGGTCATGCATCACTCTGGGGCAATCACGATTGATATGACTGTAAGTTTTATGCGCCCAAGCTCTGGAACAATTGTGGTTGAAGGATCGGTACTGAAGTCTGGTAAGTCAATAAACTATTGCGAGGCTGTAATCTTGAATGAAGCTGGAGAGGTAACTGCTAAATCAAGCGGTACGTTTATGTTGCGTCGCTAGTGCTGATTATATTTTTTATAATAAAAATATTGGGTTTATTAAACATGACCTATTAACAATTTATAATGTAGTATAAATTGACATAAAATATGCTTTAATTAACTTAATTGAATATTTTAATAGTTTAATATTTTTTGCTACAATAATTATGTTCATTTAAAAATATTACAGTTCCTTGATTATAAAATTCCACATTGGAGAAATAAATAGATATGTCTTCCTACAAAGAGTTATTAGCGCAACGTGAGCAATTAGATAAGCAGATTAAAGAAGCCGTACAAAGAGAAAAAGCAGATGGAATTGCAAAGGCAAAGTTAATTATTGAGGAGTATGACTTAATTGCATCTGATTTATTTAGTCGCAAAAATGGTTCCCGTGGTTCAGGTGCTAAAGTTGCCCCTAAGTATCGAAATCCAACTACAGGGGAAACATGGACTGGACGCGGTAAAGCACCAAAATGGATAGAAGGCAAGAATCGCTCAAACTTTTCTATATAAGTATTTGTAAATTAAGTATTTTTTAATTAAATGGGCTATAGATGTAGCCCATTTTTTTACTTATTTCTAGATTAAAACTTGGTTTAATTAAGTATTTATTTGATTGACTGAAAACAGTTTTAATTTAAGTAGCAATTTTCATGCATATCATGATGCTTGTTTATCCTTCATCAACCCTAGTTTTATAGGTTTTTCTGGGTATTCTTGGTTAATACCTTTAATTCATTTATTATCTTTATTAATTCTTTTTATAGAAAATTGTAGAAAGAATTAATGTTGTAAAAAATCACAAATAAACTGTTTGTAAGATGAAATTCAATCACTAAAAAATTATGATTGATGATTAGCAATTTCTTGCAATAGTAGCAATTAGAAGGCATTGAAGCTCATACCCTTACTTCTATAGGAATGATTTGGGGCTTTTAAGTTGCCAAACTTCTCTTTGAAATACCTGAATTATTAATGTCTTGGCAAGCGTTTATCCTCCATTAACAATATTAACTAGGTAGGCATCTTTTTAAAATGATATGTTTAGCTAGGTGAAAGTACCTTAGGAAATAGAGCCTACTCGTGTTAATCTGTAGTCCTAAGCAGTTTAAATATTGATCAATCTGCAACCCGGTGTAGCCGGAAGCGGATGGTTTAAACCACAGTTTTGATTCGGGAAACCCGATGAAAGGTGAGTATCATGATGCAGGCTTCTAGAGATAGTTCATATCTCTTTGGTGGAAACGCACCCTACGTAGAAGAACTTTACGAATCCTATTTGCTAGACCCCACTTCAGTTGCAGAACATTGGCGAGATTATTTTGATAATGTGACTCAAGTTCCAGCGGTCGATGGTTCAAATAGAACAGATGTTGCTCATGGGCCAATTGTCGCCTCCTTTGCAGAGCGTGCTAAACAAGGTCCAATTCGAACTGTTTTGGACTCAGCCGACTCTGAGATGGGTCGTAAGCGAGTTGCTGTTCAGCAGTTGATAGCAGCATATCGAAATGTTGGTAATCGATGGGCAAATATAGACCCACTAAAGCGTACTGAACGACCTGATATTCCTGAGTTGAATCCGTCTTTCTATGGCTTTACCGATGGGGATATGGATATTGTTTTCAATACTAGCAACACATTCTTTGGCAAAGACAAGATGACTTTGCGTGATTTATTGCAAGCATTGCGTGAAACTTATTGCGGCACGATTGGCGCCGAATATATGTTTATTGCTGATCAGAAGATTAAAAAGTGGTGGCAAGAAAAATTAGAGTCGATTCGATCTGCGCCGCGTTTCAATGCTGACCAAAAACGTCAAATTCTAGATAGATTGACTGCTGCTGAAGGGCTTGAGCGCTATCTGCAGGCTAAATTTGTAGGTCAAAAGCGTTTTTCTCTTGAAGGTGGTGATAGTTTTATTGCCTGCATGGATGAGTTGATCCGAGATGCTGGTAGCAGGGGCGTTCAGGAAATTGTGATTGGCATGGCTCACCGTGGTCGTTTGAATGTATTGGTGAATGTATTGGGGAAGATGCCAAAAGACTTGTTTGCGGAGTTTGAGCATAAGGGCCCCGAGGATCTGCCTGCTGGTGATGTGAAGTATCACCAGGGATTTTCAAGTGATATCGCTACTCCAGGCGGTCCTGTACATTTGTCCTTGGCTTTTAACCCTTCCCATTTAGAAATTGTTAACCCCGTTGTTGAGGGGTCTGCTCGAGCCAGAATGGAGCGTCGGGGTGATTTAAACGGAGAACAAGTTTTGCCAGTATTGGTTCATGGCGATGCTGCGATTGCTGGCCAGGGAGTGGTCCAGGAGACTTTGGCAATGGCTGAGGTTCGTGGCTATTCAACTGGGGGCACTGTGCATGTTGTGATTAACAACCAGATTGGTTTTACGACATCTGACCCTCGGGATTTGCGTTCGAGTTTGTATTGCACCGACATCATGAAGATTATTGATGCCCCCGTATTGCATGTAAATGGGGATGATCCAGAAGCGGTAGTTTTGGCTACTCGCTTAGCGGTGGAATTTCGTACCGAATTTAAGAAGGATGTTGCGGTAGATATTGTCTGTTTTAGAAAATTGGGTCACAACGAGCAAGATACTCCTGCAATGACCCAACCCTTGATGTACAAAATTATTGCCGCCCATCCAGGGACACGTAAGTTGTATGCGGATAAGCTTGAAACTCAAGGCGCTGTTCCGGTCGGTACTGGCGACTTAATGGTTAAAGAGTATCGCGCGGCCATGGATGAAGGCAAGCAAACGTCTGATCCAGTGCTAAGTAATTTTAAGAGTAAATTTGCCGTAGATTGGATTCCATTTCTAAACAGGAAGTGGACTGATGAGGCTGATACTGCAATTCCTCTAACGGAGTGGAAGCGATTGGCTGAGAAAATCTCCTCTATTCCATCCGATTTTAAGGCTCATCCATTAGTTGAAAAGGTATACAAAGATCGGGCTGCTATGGGTCGAGGTGAAGTAAATGTTGACTGGGGTATGGGTGAGCACATGGCTTTTGCTTCGCTGGTTGCGAGCGGTTATCCCGTTCGGCTTTCAGGAGAGGACAGTGGTAGAGGTACTTTTACTCATCGCCACGCAGTTTTGCATAATCAAAATCGGGAAAAGTGGGACACTGGAACCTATATTGCGCTTCAGCATGTGACAAAGGATCAGGCCCCATTCATAGTGATTGATTCGATTTTATCGGAAGAGGCAGTTTTGGGTTTTGAGTATGGTTATGCGTCTGCTGAGCCTAATACATTGACGATTTGGGAGGCACAGTTTGGCGATTTTGCCAATGGTGCTCAAGTCGTCATTGATCAATTTATAGCCTCTGGAGAAGTAAAATGGGGTCGAGTAAATGGGCTCGTCATGATGCTTCCTCATGGCTATGAAGGGCAGGGGCCAGAGCATTCTTCAGCTCGTTTAGAGCGCTTTATGCAGCTTTGCGCTGATACCAACATGCAAGTGGTTCAGCCAACCACGGCATCCCAAATATTTCATGTTTTGCGCCGGCAAATGATTCGTCAGTTCCGTAAACCGCTTATTTTGATGACTCCAAAATCGTTGCTGCGAAATAAGGAGGCTGCCTCTCCTTTAACGGAGTTTACAAAAGGCGGGTTTCAAACGGTTTTACCAGAGCGCGATGGATCAATAAATGCCAAAGATGTAACACGCTTAGTTATTTGTTCTGGCAAGGTTTATTACGACTTGGCAAAGGCTAGAGTTGAGAAAAAGGTTGAGAATGTTGCAATTATTCGTCTTGAGCAACTTTACCCATTCCCGCATAAAGCTCTTCTATCAGAATTAAAGAAGTATCCCAAACTTGAGGAAGTGGTTTGGTGTCAAGATGAGCCGCAAAATCAAGGTGCATGGTTCTTTGTTCAACACAATTTGCTTGAAAATATGTCCGAAGGGATGCGCTTGGCTTATTCAGGCCGTCCAGCATCCGCTTCTCCAGCTGTTGGATATGCTCATCTTCATCAAGAGCAGCAAAAATCGCTCATTAACGCATCGTTTGCCAAACTCAAAGGTTATGTTGTTACTAAATAATCATTGTTACCAAAAGCAAATTTACTTAAATAAACTTAACTAAGTAGGATTTAACATGGCCATATTCGAAGTAAAAGTTCCCCAATTGTCTGAGTCGGTAGCCGAAGCAACATTGCTGCAGTGGAAAAAGAAAGTCGGCGATGCTGTAGGGCAAGATGAGATATTGATTGAAATAGAAACAGATAAGGTAGTTCTTGAGGTCCCATCTCCTTCGGCAGGGGTCTTAACTGAAATACTTGTAGGCGATGGAGGCACCGTTGTTGCTGAGCAGTTGATTGCAAGAATTGATAGCGTTGCCATAGCGGCTGCACCCGCTCCTTCACCTGCAGTAGCAGAATCAAAAACTCCAAAATCACCTGCTTTATCCGTTGCTACCCCCCACTCGGCTGCACCGTCTGCAACAAAGATGATGGCAGAGAATAATTTAAGTGCAACTCAGGTGACTGGCTCTGGTCGTGATGGACGGATCACCAAAGGTGATGTTATTGCGGCTGTTGCTGGTGGAGTCAAGCAAGCAGCAGGTGGCGATAAGCAGGCTTCAAATCCGCTTCCCAAAGCGCCTATTCCAATGGGTAGCCGCCCTGAGGAGCGGGTGCCTATGAGTCGTTTAAGGGCCCGCATTGCTGAGCGATTGCTAGAGTCGCAGGCGAATAATGCCATTCTCACAACATTCAATGAGGTCAATATGGGGCCTGTTATTGCAATGCGGAACAAATACAAAGATATATTTGAAAAAACCCATGGTGTTAAGTTGGGGTTTATGTCTTTTTTTGTTAAAGCTGCAACGCATGCTTTAAAAAAGTTCCCACTGCTGAATGCATCAGTCGATGGAAATGACATTGTTTATCACGGTTATTTTGATATTGGTATTGCCGTTAGCTCTCCACGTGGTTTAGTTGTGCCGATCTTGCGTGATGTTGACCAGATGAATTTAGCGGATATTGAGAAGAAGATTGCTGAATTTGGAGTTAAGGCTCGTGAAGGAAAATTATCTTTAGAAGATTTGACTGGAGGAACATTCTCCATATCCAATGGCGGGGTTTTTGGTTCAATGCTGTCTACCCCAATAATCAACCCTCCGCAGTCTGCAATTTTAGGTATTCACGCGACTAAAGAGAGGGCGGTTGTAGAAAATGGGCAGATCGTGATCCGACCCATTAATTATTTGGCATTGTCTTACGATCACCGCATCATTGACGGTCGTGAGGCGGTACTTGGTTTGGTAGCCATGAAGGAAGCATTAGAAGATCCTTCACGTTTACTTCTTGATTTGTGAGAGGGGAGATCATGAGTCAAACATTTGATGTGCTTGTTATAGGTGGTGGACCTGGTGGATATATCGCCGCTATTCGCGCGGCGCAATTGGGTTTTAAGGTTGCCTGCGCCGAATCGAATTCCTATGATGACCCAAAGGGCGATCCTCGTTTAGGGGGAGCTTGCTTAAACGTTGGTTGCATACCTTCAAAGGCATTGTTAGCTTCATCTGAGGAATTTGAGAAAATTAGTCATCAGGCTTCAGAGCATGGAATTAAGGTTGGGGCGGTCAGCATAGACTCAAAAAAAATGATCGCACGAAAAGACGAAATCGTCACCAAGATGACTTCAGGTATTCAGTTTTTATTCCGCAAGAATAAGGTTACCTTTCTTAAGGGGCATGCTACATTCTCTGGTAAATCTTCAGAAGGTTATCAAGTTAATATTGATGGCAAGGATGCTGGGGTAGTGAGTGCAAAAAATGTGATTATTGCCACTGGCTCTAAAGCACGTCATTTGCCTGGCATTTCGGTTGACAATGTACTTATTTGCGATAACGAGGGGGCTTTAAAGTTCGATTCAATACCGAAGAAATTAGGAGTGATTGGCGCAGGCGTAATCGGTTTAGAACTTGGCTCGGTATGGCGACGTGTTGGCTCTCAGGTGACCGTTCTTGAAGCGCTCCCTGAATTTTTGGGAGCTTGCGATCAAGGCGTTGCAAAAGAAGCTCGAAAGATTTTTATAAAGCAGGGCCTCACAATTAATACGGGTATTAAGATTATTGATGTAAAGCATGATAAGAAAGGTGTTGTCGTCAATTATGCGGATAATGACGGCAAGCCACAAAAACTAGAGTGCGATCGCTTAATTGTTTCAGTTGGCCGAGTTCCTAATACTGAAAAATTAGGTTTAGAAGCAATCGGAGTTAACGTTGACGCGAGAGGTTTTATTCAGATTGATGACCATACTTGTGAAACTTCAGCTTCTGGTATTTATGCCATTGGTGATGTGGTTCGTGGGCCAATGCTTGCTCATAAGGCCGAGGATGAAGGGGTATTAGTAGCGGAAATTCTTGCTGGACAAAAACCCCATATTGACTACAACTGTATACCATGGGTTATATATACTGATCCGGAAATTGCTTGGGTTGGGAAAACCGAGCAACAGCTAAAAGAGCGGGGAATTGCTTATAAATCAGGGCAATTTCCATTTGCTGCTAATGGTCGGGCGTTGGGCATGGGACGCGCTGATGGCTTTGTTAAGGTGTTGGCTGATGCAACAACCGATGAAATCTTAGGTGTTCATATGATTGGTCCAAACGCATCCGATTTAATTGCAGAGGCTGCGGTGGCCATGGAATTTAAGGCTTCTGCTGAGGATATTGCTCGCATCTGTCATCCACATCCAAGCTTGGCAGAGGTAGTTCGTGAAGCGGCATTAGCTGTCGATCAACGCGCATTAAACATGTAATTGAAAGCAATTGATTTTTACCGTAAGGAACTGAAGGAACGCGGGTATCAATCCGATCCCGCGCAACTTCGTGCTATTGATCGTCTTCAAAAATGTGAAGACGAATGGGTATCCTACAAGGAAAAACGTAGCACAGGATTAAAAAAGAAACTTTTCAAGCCTCTTCTACCAAAGGGGATTTATCTATGGGGTGGAGTAGGTCGCGGAAAATCTTTTTTAATGGATTGTTTTTATGCGGCATCCCCATTAGAGAAAAAGATTCGTATTCACTTCCATGAGTTTATGCGAGAGGTGCATCGGGAGTTGCACGAATTGTCTGGGATGGCTGATCCTCTGGATGAATTATCCAAAAGGATAGCAAAGCGCTACAGATTAATTTGTTTTGATGAATTCCATATTAACGATATTGCAGATGCAATGATCTTATATCGCTTATTAAAAGCACTGTTTGCAGATCGAGTGCAGTTTGTAATGACGTCAAACTATAGGCCTGATTTACTTTACCCAAACGGTTTACATCGAGATCGATTATTGCCGGCAATTCGATTGCTTGAAGAAAAATTGGACATTCTTAATGTTGATGCAGGAAATGATTATCGGCGCATTCAGATGGCGCAGGTTCAAGCTTATCTTTTTCCATTAAATAAGGAGAATGATGAGATTCTGATGTTGATTTTCCATTCAATTATTGGAAATCAACTAGAAGATGCGAATCCTTTATTGCGAATTGAGTCCCGAGAAATTCATCCGTTGCATATTGCGGATGGAGTGGTTTGGTTTGATTTTAAAACGCTGTGCTGCGGTCCGCGCTCCCAAAATGATTACCTTGAAATTGCCAATCAATTCCATACGGTTATTTTGTCGGGAGTGCCTTATATGCCGCCTCGGATGTCAAATGAGGCGCGCCGTTTTATTTGGCTGATCGACGTTCTTTATGATCACAAGATCAAATTGGTTATATCTGCCGAGGTCCCTGTAGCTGAGCTATACACTGAAGGTCAGATAACAAGCGAATTTTCTCGTACAGTGTCCCGCTTAATTGAAATGCAGTCGCGTGACTATCTTGATGCCCCTCGTCGGGTAATCGATACGAGCTTGACCTAAAATAGGCCCATGAACAATTCTTTTGCGATAAATGCAGATTTGCATAGCCATTCAATTATCTCGGATGGCACATTAACACCAGAAAACCTTGCTGAGCGTGCTCATGCTAATGGGGTTCAACTTTGGGCATTGACTGATCATGACGAGCTAGGTGGTCAGGAACGTGCCCGTCAGGCAGCTTTTGCTTTGGGTATTCAGTACGTTGCTGGAGTTGAAATTTCCGTAAGCTGGATGGGGCAGACTATTCATATAGTCGGTTTGGGCATTGATGCTGATCATATTGGGATATTGGAAGGCTTAAGGCAAACGCGGGAAGGGCGCGGAAACCGTGCCAAAATGATGGCTGAGCAACTATTAAAGGTAGGAATTCCTGGTGCTTACGAAGGAGCTCTTCAATTTGCAAGAAATGAAAAGCTGATTTCAAGAACCCACTTTGCTAGATATTTGGTAGAACAAGGTATATGTGCCGATACCGAGCATGTTTTTAAAAATTACCTAGTTGAAGATAAGCCGGGATTTGTGCCGCATGTTTGGGCGAGTTTAGATGACGCCGTGTCTTGGATTCGCGATGCAGGGGGTGTGGCTGTAATCGCACACCCTGGTCGCTATCGATTAAGTGCAATGCAAATGGATGAGCTTTTTAAAAGATTTAAGGATTTAGGTGGTTTAGGTATAGAGGTGGTTACGGGTAGCCATAGCCCTTCTCAATATCAAACGTATAGCAAAATTGCCGATCAGTATGGGTTTTTGGCCTCGCGTGGATCGGATTTTCATGATCCAAATGAGAGTCGAATTGATTTAGGGTTATTGCCAAACCTTCCTGAACATTTAACACCCATATGGTCAGTATTTAAATAAATTACGTTAATGTATTAATCTTTATGAATTTCTTGCTAAGAATGTTTTAAGAAAGTTAAGATAAAAAAGATGTTTGCCGAAAGAGTTCTATCAGGAATGAGGCCTACGGGTAACTTACACTTAGGTCATTACCATGGTGTGCTAAAAAATTGGGTGAGATTACAGGCGGAGTATCCTTGCTTTTTTTTCGTGGCGGATTGGCATGCTTTAACTACCCACTATGAAACCCCAGATATTATTGAAGAATCTGTTTGGGATATGGTTATTGACTGGCTTGCAGCTGGTGTTGATCCGAATCAAGCAACTCTATTTATTCAGAGTAAGGTACCGGAACATGCAGAATTATTTTTGTTGCTTGCAATGGGAACGCCTCTAGGATGGCTTGAACGTGTTCCAACCTACAAGGATCAGATCGAGAAACTTAAGGAAAAGGATCTTCAGACATACGGGTTTTTGGGTTATCCCTTGCTTCAGGCTGCTGATATCTTAATTTATCGAGCCTTGCATGTACCTGTTGGAGAAGATCAAGTGCCGCATGTTGAAATGACCCGAGAGGTTGCACGACGGTTTAATTATTTATATGGTCGTGAACCAGGATTTGAAGAAAAGGCGCTCGAAGCTGTAAAAAAATTGGGTAGCAAGCGAGCAAAAATGTATTTGGAATTGCGTGTTGCATTTCAGGAGCGAGGAAATGATGATGCTCTAGAACAAGCTAAGGCGTTGCTGCAAGATGCTCAAAGTTTGTCGATGGGCGATCGCGAAAGGCTATTTGGTTTCTTGGAGGGGTCACGTAAAATTATTTTGCTTGAACCCCAAGCCCTTCTGACTAAATCTGCTCGTATGCCAGGCTTGGACGGTCAAAAAATGTCTAAATCCTATGGGAATACGATTAGCATTCGCGAAAAACCAGAAGAAATTGTGCGTTTAGTTCGTACGATGCCCACAGACCCTGCGAGAGTCAGAAGAACGGATCCCGGCGATCCCTCAAAGTGCCCATTATGGCAATTGCATTTGGTTTATTCTGGGGATGAGATTCAGAAGTGGGCTGAGCAGGGCTGTAAATCGGCTGGAATTGGTTGCTTGGAGTGTAAACAACCGGTAATCGATACAATTTTGCTTGAGCAGCAACCTATGTTTGAGCGAGCCCAGAAGTATTTGGATGACCCTAGTTTGCTACGTTCAATTATTGCAGATGGTTGCGACAAGGCTCGTAAAGTTGCACAAGAAACTATGCGAGATGTTCGTGAGGCAATGGGCCTTGATTACGATTAATCTGACTGAACCCATTACCCACTCAGTGTTAGACCCCTCCTTATGGGTGAAGCGCTTTGCTGGGGTTATTCCGTCAGGCAGGGTCCTGGATTTGGCTTGCGGTTCGGGTCGCCATTCATTTTATTTAAAAGAGCTTGGGTATCAGGTATTGGGTGTAGATCGGGATACTTCTAACGTAAGAAATACACAATGCGAAGGTTTTGAAGTGATTGAGATGGACCTGGAGAGGGAAAGTTGGCCTCTTAACAAAATTGAATTTATAGGCCAATTTAGTGGTGTTGTTGTCACCAATTACCTCTATCGACCATATTGGGATTTATTGCCTGATTTATTACTGGAAGGCGGAGTTTTAATTTACGAAACCTTTGCTGAGGGTAACGCGGAGTTTGGCAAGCCAACTCATCCCAATTTTCTGTTGAAATCCGGAGAATTACTTGAATTTTCATCTCGACACAGACTTAAAGTGCTCGCTTATGAAGATATTTACGTAAATAACCCCAAACCGGCTATGATTCAACGGATTTGTTCGGTAAAAGGGGTTTTAAAAGACCGCATTCCGTTACAATTTCAGGGTTAAGGACGGGTAGAAATTCGGTGACAAATTTAGCTAAATCTGAAAGCGGTAAAAAATCTATAGCCGGTAGTTTGGTTGCCATTGTCACGCCAATGCATGAAGATGGAACCTTGGATTACAAAGCGCTTCATGCTTTGTTGGAATGGCATGTGTTGGAAGGTACAGACGGCATCGTGATTGTTGGTACAAGCGGTGAATCACCCACCGTTGCTGTTGAAGAGCATTGCGAACTTATTCGATTCGCCGTAGAGTGCATAGCTGGACGAATTCCGGTGATCGCTGGGACGGGCGGAAATTCCACAATAGAAGCTATTGAGCTAACCGAGTTTGCGAAAAAAGTTGGGGCTGATGCGAGCTTACAAGTGGTTCCTTATTACAACAAGCCAACTCAAGATGGCATGTTTGCCCATTTCAAAACAATTGCGGAAAAAGTAGATTTGCCTGTTATTTTGTATAACGTACCCGGTCGAACCGTAGCCGATTTGGCAGGTGAAACCGTTGTTCGTCTTGCTGATATTCCTGGCATCGTTGGCATAAAAGATGCAACTGGTAGTTTAGAGCGCGGTAGTATTTTGTTGTCCGATTTAAAGCGCGCTGGCTACAGTAATTTTTCTGTATTTTCAGGGGATGATTTAACTGCTGTAATGCTGATGCTTATGGGGGGTAAAGGAAATATTTCTGTCACTGCGAATATTGCACCGCGTTTAATGCATGAATTATGCATGGCAGCCATGACTGATGATGTAGTTAAAGCACGAGCAATTCAATTTCAACTACTCAGTGTTCATAAGGCAATGTTTACTGAAGCAAATCCAATTCCTGTAAAGTGGGCTTTACATGAAATGGGTAAAATTACTTCAGGTATACGCCTACCTCTAACTCGTTTAAGCGTTTCCTTAAGGGAGCCCTTAAAAAATGCATTAAAACAGGCCGGTTTACTATGATGAAATATTTACAATTTTCCCTTCGAGATCTTTTAACTTTTTTATCCACGATAGTGGTTTTGATGGTGTTGACTGCTTGTTCATCTGTGACTACGAGCGACAAGGTTGATTACAAGGCTTCAGGTGCACCACGTGGCCCAAATTTAGCTTATCCTCCTGATTTGATCACTGCCCAAGCTGATCGTCGCTATATTGTTCAGGATGGTACAGCAACCATGTCCGAATACAATGCCGCTGTAAAGAAGTCGAGTTTGATGCGTCAAAACGTTTTGACGGGGATACCTGGTATGCGGATTGCTAGGGATGGGGAGCGTCGGTGGTTGGTTGTTGAGAAGCCGGCTGCTGAACTTTATCCTCAAGTTAAAGATTTTTGGCAGGAAAATGGTTTTTTGCTTGTTGTTGATTCGCCATCTACTGGAATTATGGAGACTGATTGGGCTGAAAATCGTGCCAAAATCGCCCAAGATTGGATTCGCTCAACTGTTGGTGGTGCGATTGATTCCATTTTTGATACGGGGGAGCGAGATAAATACAAAACTCGTCTGGAAGTGGGTAAATCAAATGAAACCGAGATTTACATTACTCAGCGCGGCGCTGTTGAAACGTGCGTAACCGATACATCCAAATCCTGTATTTCAACTATATGGACCCCCCGTCCCAATGATCCCGAACTTGAAGCCGCTTTTCTTGCTCGACTGATGGAGCGCTTGGGTATGACCCAGGAACAGGCTAAGGCTCAGGATGCAGCAGCTACATTAACGCCAAAAACTCAAAAGGCAAAATTTGTTCAAGAGGGTGTTAATACAGCGCATGTTGATTTGTCCACCGGTTTTGACCGTTCCTGGCGTGATGTTGGCTTGGCCTTGGATCGATCAAACTTTACCGTCGAGGATCGCGATCGTTCAGCTGGTATTTATTATGTGCGTTATGTTAATCCAAAGGATCTTGGTGATACCAAAGGATTTTTCTCGAATTTATTCAGCAGTAAGGATGAGGGAAATTTAAAAGCCAAGAAATATCGCGTTGTCTTAACCTCAAGCGGAAACGATGCATCTAAAATATTTGTTCAGGACGCTGATGGGAAGCCTGAAAATACCCCGGCAGGGATTCAGCTGCTGACCTTATTAACTGAGCAACTAGCACGTTGATTGGTGTTTTAGTTAATAAAAAAGCCGCTTTTCAGCGGCTTTTTTTCTTCAAGAAGAAGATTACTTCTTAGCGTCAGCAGCAGCTGGTGCAGCAGGAGCAGCAGCAGCAGGAGCTTCAGCAGCAGGAGCAGCAGCAGGAGCAGGAGCAGGAGCAGCAGCAGGAGCTTCAGCTGGCTTAGCTTCTTCTTTTTTTCCGCAAGCAACTAATGCGATAGCTAACATTGCAGCGAGTACGAGTGACTTCTTCATTTGTAATTTCCTCTTAAAAAAAATAAACATCAATTACCGGTAATTGTTGTTGGCATAACCAAGGTTAACCCTAAGGTTTTGTCCAGAAAACATTATAGCCATGTCTTTATAGTTTATTCAAACACTAGCCATCCTGATAGATAGGCTTCGTATAGTGAGTTGCTGGAATTAAGCTCATTTTTAGGTAAATTTGACGGATTCAGGAGGTTTTGTAAGGGCTTTTTGCTTGCCAAGGCTTGCCAAGCAATCTGGATGTTTTTAGGTTGGTTCTTAGTCATATTTTCACCATTGCAAAATATTTCTCTCTTTAATCTCAATATTCGCGTTTTCGGATGTCGAATAAGGTGTAATTTTTG
>CAIKFU010000005.1 GCA_903826775.1 uncultured beta proteobacterium
TGCCTTGGGCTTGTAGCACCTTTGGATACGAGTTTAAGTTTGGCCATCGCTATTACCTCTCATACCGGTAATTGAGTTTTCTGCCATCCGCCCCTTCGGGAGCCAGTCCATAGGATTTCCCAACGTAAGCCTTCGAGTACAGGTTGTTCACCACCGATGCTCGATCCGCGTTGTGAACAATCATGTATTCCTGCATCTGCGGCTTACGCAATCCACTAGCGTTGCTCGATTCATTTGCCTCCAGCAAATGGCGTAGATGATCGAATGTCATTTGCGGATAAGATGGCGCATAACTGGTCTGAGCTTTGACGACGAGATGAAGCCCATTCATCTTGTGCCCGTGAAAATATCTGTGGGTCTACCCATATCCTGCAAGTTAGAACTATTAGAAATCAATCACTTGTAAATATCTTGAACACTATAAATTGCAAGCTATTTACGCATAATCTGCAAATTTCCCCACTAATTTACGTATAAGCTGCAATTTTCCTTATGCAAGCCTCATCTCTACTTTTTAACCGTTATCAAACAAAACAATCTCATTTGAACTTTGTATTCGCTTCATAAGCATTTAATAAAGCCAATACCTCTGTTCGGCGAAATAACGTCCTCACCTCAAATCCACACGCTTTAGCTACAGCCTCTTTGCATACCTTGCCTTTCTTATTTTTTGACAAAATCTGATTACCCCTCTTTAGTTGTTCGATATACAAGCGCACGGATTCAACCGGCCCTCCAGAGTGGGCTCCGTACCGATTGTTTTCTTCCTCCTCAAACTCTTTCAAAATCCGATAGACCGAGGGATATTCCAATAACGGTTCCTTGCTAAACCCTACCGCTCGGGTGATTGCGGAAATATTGATTTTCCCGGCATGCCTCGGTAAGCGGCCACCACTACGAATTAAAGATTGCAAATATGCCGATAATCGGTTTTCAAAGCGCGCTATTCCTTCTCCGTATTGTTTCTGCTCTTGCAATTTTTGCGCTAAACGGGTCTGTTTTTCCATAACAGCGGATTGAAGCAAGGGTTCATGTTGAGCGGAAATCATCCAGGGACCGCTTTTACCCAACCCATCGGAGACTGGGGATATCACAGGTATCCTTTGCTCAATGCACAGCTTCTTCAAATGATTGGGTCTTACACTCAGATCCTTGGACAAGCGTGCATGCGTACGATATTGAATATTAAAACGATCAACTGAGCTAGCTAGCACTCGGATACGGCTTTCGTGCAAAATGCCATCAAGAAATCCTTTCTGCATCGCCAAATCGATTGAATCTTTTGGTAAATACGTGAATCGCGCCGCCTCGCCCTGCGAGTAGCTTCGTAATCCATTGCTAGCTTCTCGCTTGGCAATCCATTCCAGCACCAATGAACGATCAAGCAATAACCCGGCTAAATTCTTTCCGGTCCGCCCCAATACTGGCACCACCCCATCAATCATTGCGGCCACTAAAGTCGCTTTGGTTTCGGACTTCAGACGGCGAAGACCCATCGCCCATTTTAAGCTGACAACCTTTTTATTTGCATCACTATGGGAAAACTGGTCTAAAGAGCCTTGGTGTAACTGTAGGCATTTTGCTAGAAATTCCTCCAAATCCAACCTTTGCCAGGTGGATTTATAACCGGAATAATACGTGACCGAGCGATAAACACCCCATTCTCGTAAAATACTCAGTACTGCACAGGGCAACCCAATGAATCGGGCCGCTTGCCGTTCAAGCATTGATCCCTTTGACTTCAAAGGACGTTGGCTTAACTCCAAATCGATGACTTTTCTACCTTTTTCGTTTGCAGCCTGCCTTAGCACAATCGCGCCATCTTGGATCATCTGATTCATCGCGTTATAGGAAATACCAAACTGTTTGCGATAGTCCTTGAGGAAAATAAAGCGGGAATTTGGCTGTTCATCCAACGTCTTTAATAAGGAATCGCAGACTTTTGCCTGATTCCAGGAAGTCAAGCCGAAACGAACAAACTCATCATGCAAGAAACTCAATTCGGGACCGTACCACGAATTAATCTTAAACATGTTTAAATAAAAAGGCCTAAATTGTTGCGTAAATCCGATGGAAGGTGTGGGTTAATGCATAACTTGCAATTTAGCACTCATAATCTGCAAGTTTGAAACCCACACAACTCCTGGTTAGCGGTCTTATAGTGGCTCATCGTTTCGATGACGATTCGCACCACTTCCAAGGTGTGTTCCAA
>CAIKFU010000006.1 GCA_903826775.1 uncultured beta proteobacterium
GAGGTTCTTGAGTCTGCAGGAGCAACAGACATACAAATCTCTCAAAACGAAGCGGAACGCCTCAAGTTTTGGAGTGGTCGAAAAAATGCATTTCCTGCAGCAGGCCGTTTAGCCCCAGACTACTACTGTATGGATGGCACTATTCCTCGCCGCCACATCGCCACATTACTGCGCCGCATTCAGGGTATGGAGAAAAAATACAACCTAGGATGCCTAAACGTTTTTCATGCGGGCGATGGCAATATGCATCCCCTTATCTTATTTAATGGAGCCGATCAAGATCAATGGCACCGCGCTGAGCAATTTGGCTCGGAAATTTTGGAAGCCTGTGTTGAACTAGGTGGCACCATTACAGGTGAACATGGAGTTGGCATTGAAAAAATTAACTCCATGTGTGTCCAATTTAGCGAGGGAGAGCTTGAATTGTTCTGGGGAGTAAAACAGGCTTTTGACCCAGCAAAATTACTCAACCCAGATAAGGCGATTCCAACCCTAAACCGCTGTGCCGAATACGGTCGAATGCGAATTAGTAGGGGCATCCTACCGCACCCTGATTTGGAGCGCTTCTAATGAGTGAATTTTCTCCGGTTTCTTCAAAAGAGTTGTTCCGAGCACAAATCCTTCATGCCGGAAAATCGAACACCCCATTATCCATTCAGGGTGGAGGCACTAAATCTTGGTACGGCAACCCAAATTCGTTTGCGACGCTCGATACCCGTCAATATTCAGGGGTTCTGGATTATCAGCCAGATGAATTGGTCATCACGGCTTGCGCTGGCACACCTTTAAATGACGTTGAATCGGTACTAGCAGAAAAAAATCAGATACTTGCATTTGAACCTCCACATTTTGGCGACGCGGCCACTTTTGGAGGCGCAATTGCAGCAGGGCTTACAGGGCCCGGCCGAATTAGTGTTGGCAGCCTAAGGGACTTCGTTTTGGGGGCTCACATCATGGATGGCAAAGGGCGGGATTTGTCTTTTGGTGGGAAAGTTATGAAAAATGTGGCTGGTTATGACGTATCTCGTTTGCTGCCAGGCTCACTGGGAACACTAGCCCTTCTGCTGGAAGCTTCGGTAAAAGTACTTCCAAAACCAGCAGCAATAGCAACTATTCGCTGTCAAATTACCCAGTCTTTAGCCCTCCGACTCTTAAATAATTGGGCCGGTCAACCTCTTCCCCTATCAGCCAGTTGTTGGCTTGGCCCTGCAATCCCAGAACAAGAAGGTCAGCTGACCATTCGCCTGTCTGGAGCTGTTGCCGCTGTCAATTCGGCAAAGAACTTAATAAGTTCATCAGTCAATGCTCACGAATTAGAGCCCAATGATGCCAAAAAGTTCTGGATCAATTTGCGAGAACAACATCTCGATACCTTCACAAGCCTTAGGGATGAAGAAACACTTTACCGCTTTGCTCTGCCTGTAAATTGCAAACCCATTTGGTTAAATAACATGGCCGAAGAAATTGTGCTGGAGTGGCATGGTCAGCAGCGCTGGTGGAAGGGTCCAAGCGATGAGGCAACCTTTACCACTATCAAAGAAATTGCCAACGCAAATGGCGGTCATGCTATGCGCTTCCGGCAAGGCTCCACCGTAAATCCATCATATCAGCGCTTTACCTTACTCAGCGAGCAACCTCACTCCAAAGCCTTGGAGGCAGTCCAATCCCGTCTTCGAGAGGCTTTTGACCCAGCTGGTGTATTTGCCACCGGCCGACTTCCGTAAGAATTCATATGCAGACACAACTTGCCCCTCAATTTGCCAATACGCCTGAAGGTATAGAAGCTGCACATATTCTTGGAAAATGCGTTCATTGTGGATTCTGCACAGCAACCTGCCCAACCTACCAACTGCTTGGTGACGAACTCGATGGTCCACGGGGACGCATTTACCTCATTAAGCAAATGGCAGAGGGCCACATCCCTACTGAAAAAACGCGTCTTCATTTAGATCGCTGCCTAACTTGCCGCAATTGTGAAAGTACCTGCCCTAGCGGCGTGCAGTACGGAAATTTGGTGGATATAGGTCGCAAGTGGGCAGAGGAAAATACTCCCGCAAGACCCCCATCTCAACGAATTATCCGCTGGGCATTAAAAGAAGGCCTTACCCGGCCTGCATTAGTTCATTTAGCGCTTGTGCTGGGGCGCTTAGTGCGCCCCCTTATGCCAAATAGCTTCAAACGCAAAATTCCACCATTAAAAAATAGTTATTTAGCAATTGACACCAACCCATACTTCAGACCGCGAACCCATCATCATCGAAAAATGCTACTCCTTGAAGGATGTGTTCAGCCAGGAATGGTGCCAAACATTAATGCTGCAACAGCGCGCGTATTTGACGCACTCAAAATTGAGCTGGTCAATGCGCCAAAATCCGGATGTTGTGGCGCTCTACGCTACCACTTAAACGATCAAAAAAATGGATTAATAGATGCAAAAAATAACATCGCCGCATGGTGGCCCTTTATAGAAACTGGAATTGAAGCCATTGTGATGAACGCCTCAGGTTGCGGTGTCATGGTAAAGGATTACGGTCGCTTATTGGCCAATGATCCCGACTTTGCCTTCAAGGCAAAAAAGGTTTCCGATATCACCAAAGATATTTCTGAGATTTTGCCCTCATTACAAGAAGAACTCGTAAAAATTATTGGCAACGAATCAAAGTCGGGAGTGGTTTACCACCCACCCTGCACGCTGCAGCATGGTCAGCAAATACGAGGGAATGTAGAAGGGTTGCTTGCAAGCATTGGCGTGGCTACGCAACTATGTAAGGATAGCCATCTCTGCTGCGGTTCTGCCGGTACCTACTCGATTACCCAGCCAACCCTTTCGGAACAACTTCGCCTGCAAAAGCTTGAAAATTTACAAGCCGCCTGCGAACAATCTGGGGCCAACGCAATTGTCTCCGGCAATATTGGCTGCATTGCTCATCTCCAGCAGGATGAAATACCAGTCTTGCATTGGATTGAAGTGGTGGACGAATTGATAAGCAAGCATAGAACTACAGAACAATGAACCAAATCATCACCAATTTAATACAATTACGGCATCGACTTGAATTGGCAGCAATAACAGCGATGCGTGAACCAGAAAGTATTCAGCTTCTGGCGGTTAGCAAGACCTTTCCAGCAAGCGCAATTGAAGAAGCAATGCATGCTGGCCAATATGCATTTGGTGAGAATTACGTACAGGAAGCAACCGAAAAAATTTCGCAACTTGCCAAATTGCGTCCATGGCTAGAATGGCATTTCATTGGCCCCCTGCAAAGCAATAAAACCAAAGTGGTTGCTGAAAACTTTGATTGGGTTCACAGCATTGATCGATTTAAAATTGCTGAACGTCTTTCTGAGCAACGTGGAGAATTTCCCGACTTAGCAAATTTACAACTTTGCGTACAAGTCAATATCAGCGGAGAAAACAGTAAAAGCGGAATCCCCATTGCCCAAGCAGATGAGCTCTGCAATGCGATTGCAAAACTGCCAAATATCACTCTAAGGGGACTCATGGCGATTCCTGCACCAAACCCTGACCAGACATTACAACGTCAGTCCTTTGCTGCAGTCAGAGAATGTTTTAATAAAATTAAAATCAACAATCAAAGCAACCTAGGATATGAATTCTTTAATACCTTATCCATGGGAATGTCTGATGATTTAGAGGCTGCCATTGCCGAAGGCAGTACGATCGTTCGAGTAGGCACAGCCATATTTGGAAAGCGCGATAAGATTATTTCATGACTAATATACCAACCAACCAATCAAACGCCCACATTACATTTATTGGAGGCGGAAATATGGGTAGAGCCCTAATTAGCGGCTTGTTGGCAAACGGCTTTCAAGCACAGCAAATATCAGCAGTTGAAGCAAATCCTTCTACTGGAATTGGATTGCATAGGGACTTTGGGATTCAAGTAATAGCTGCACTTGACCAAATAGCATTTGACTTCTCCAAAACCAATGTAGTTGTGATGGCTATCAAACCTCAAGATTTCAATCTTGTCGCCAAAGAATTAAATAAAAAACTCAAACATGCATCAGCTCCCGGACCACTCATACTTAGCATTGCAGCGGGAATCCGTATAGCAGATATGAGTCGCTGGCTAAAGCATGAACGTTGCGTACGCGCGATGCCCAATACCCCAGCCCTAATCGGCAAAGGAATTACCGGTTTATTTGCTGATGCCGCTGTTAGTGTTGCTGACAGAGCACTTGCTGAAACAGTCTGCAATGCTGTAGGGCAATCCGTATGGGTTGCAACAGAAAAACTCATGGATGCCGTTACTGCCGTCTCTGGAAGTGGCCCTGCTTACGTCTTTGCTTTCTTGGAGGCAATGCAATCCAGCGGAGAAAAGCTTGGTCTAGACAGCGCCACTGCTCGAAAATTGGCCTATGCAACCCTTGAAGGCGCAACTCAGTTGGCTCACAACTCTGATGAACATGCTGGCGTACTTCGAGAGAAAGTAACATCCAAGGGTGGCACTACTGCCGCAGCGCTTGAAGTTCTAAAACAACATGATTGGCATGGCGCACTGGAAAAGGCAATCGATGCAGCAAACCAACGCGGCAAAATCATGGGGGATGAATTAGGAAAAAGCTAAACCAAGCACAATCCCTAAGAATAAATACCCGCCCAACCAGTTGTTGTGTCGAAATGCCTTAAAACACTCGTCTCTTTTGCGCGTTGAAACTAACCTCAAGTGGTAAAGGGCACATACTAAAGCAGCAATCCAGCCAAGCCAAAAATACTGATTAAGATCCGCTAATTTCGCAACCCAAATCTGGCTAAGCAATAAAACCCCATAACTAACGGCTATTGCAATTACTTCAAAGCGACCAAAAGTAATCGCGGAGGTACATAGACCCAAACGTAGATCATCGTCCCGATCAACCATCGCATACGCCGTGTCATATGCGATGGCCCAAAATATATTGCCAACAAAAAGTATCCACGCTTCTAACGGAATAGTATTCATTACCGCAGCGTAAGCCATTGGAATACCAAACCCAAATGCAATTCCAAGTACTGCCTGAGGAATCGCTAAGAATCGCTTAGTAAATGGATAAATAATGGCCACCAATAATGCTAAAACGGATAATTCTTTGGTTAAAGCATTAAGGGGTTGAATTAATAGAAAAGCAATTACAGCTAATCCGGCCGCAACACCCACCGCTTCTTTCCCAGAAATCTTCCCGCTGGTAACTGGTCGCTCTTTGGTTCTTAGCACGTAACGATCAAAATCACGATCAGCATAATCATTCATGGCGCAGCCCGCACTTCGCATTAAAAAAGTGCCGAGAACGAAGATAATCAATAGATCCCATGTCGGAAACCCACGGCTTGCCAACCACAATGCCCATAAAGTGGGCCACAACAATAGCAGCGTCCCGATTGGCTTATCTAGACGAATCAGATACCCATAGTCGATCAAGCGTTGTCGTATCAAATCAGAGTGACTCCAGGTAAATCACAAAGCCGAACAATTTTTGCAATCTCGTGCATAACTGCCGCACGTGTATAACTTTTACGCCATACCAAACAAACCCGCCGATTAGGTATGGGCTCCTCAAATGGAATGTATCGAATGAGCCCTTCATGGGTTTTAGGATCAATCACTGATGTTCTAGGCAAAACGGTAATACCGATACCGCCTGCCACCATTTGACGAATAGTTTCCAAAGAAGAGCCCTCGAAACTACGTTGCTCGCCAACTGTAGAACCGGAACCAAAACGATTTAACTCCGGACACACACCAAGCACATGATCACGAAAACAATGTCCGGGGCCAAGCAACAATGTGTTTTGCTCTTTTAATTCCAGGTGAGCAATCGCTTTTCGATGTTCCCATGGATGTCCTTTGGGAACCGCGACTAAAAATGGCTCTTCATACAAGCCGACTACTTCAAGACCTGCACTTGGAAAAGGGTCGGCCAACACCGCGCAATCCAATGATCCCTGACGCAGCATCTCCAGCAGCCGTACGGTAAAGTTCTCCTCTAAAAACAATGGGGCATTAGGAATGCGTTCTCTTGACACTCGTACTAAGCTTGGCAACAAATAAGGTGCTATCGTATAGATCGCACCTAGGCGTAATGGCCCCGTTAGGGGGTCTTGTCCATGTCTAGCCAAATGCTTCAGTGAATTAGCCTCCTCTAATACTCGTTGAGCTTGCTCAACAATTAAGAGACCAAGACTTGTCATTGCAACTTCAGAACTTGATCGCTCAAAAATTTGAATCTCTAACTCTTCTTCTAATTTTTTTATCGCCACAGACAATGTCGGTTGAGAAACATGGCAAGCCTCAGCTGCGCGGCCAAAATGGCGCTCGCGGGCAACGGCAACAATATAACGTAGTTCGGTGAGGGTCATGTGTCGATTATCAAGCTTTTAGAAATTCTGCGCGAGATCCTAACCATCTATCCAAATGGCGCTCAATCAAATCTGCATGTTCCACCAATAATAGTTCGGCCGCTTTCTTTGCTAACTCAATTAACCAAACATCTCTCTGTAAATCTACAAAACGCAACATCGCATCACCCGATTGTTTCGAGCCCAAAAGCTCCCCAGGACCCCTTAAAGATAAATCACGTTCAGCAATTACAAATCCATCCGATATTTCCCGAAGGGTTTGAAGTCGCTCTCTGGCTGCCAACGAAAGTGGCTCTGAATACATCAATATACATACCGAATCTGCTGAACCTCTACCAACGCGCCCCCTCAGTTGATGGATCTGAGCATAACCAAAACGTTCGGCATGCTCAATCACCATTAACGCTGCATTCGGAACATCCACCCCAACCTCAATCACAGTGGTAGCAACCAATAACTGAATTTTATTTGACTTGAAGTCAGCCATAACTGAAGCCTTTTCTTCACCCTTCAATCGACCATGCACTAATCCGATCTTAAAATTTGGCAAAGCAAGCTTCAACTGCTCAAAGCTGTCTACCGCTGTTTGAAGCTGCAGGACTTCGGACTCCTCAATCAATGGGCAAACCCAATACGCTTGTAGGCCTTTTGACAGCCAATCTTGTAGGCCAGAAATAACCTCATCTCTTCGACTTGCTTTTATAACCTTAGTAACAATGGGTTTTCTCCCTGGGGGCAACTCGTCAATCACTGAAACATCCAAATCTGCGTAATAGGTCATCGCCAACGTTCTAGGAATAGGTGTTGCCGACATCATTAACTGATGGCAGTAGAACAATTCCATACCAATCCGCTGCTGAATTTCCAAGCGCTGTCTCACACCAAATCGATGCTGCTCATCGATTACCGCCAACCCCAATTTAGCAAACTTCACAGATTCTTGAATTAGCGCATGAGTACCAACAATTAATTGCGCGCTCCCACTTTCGATAGCGTCCTGAGCCAATTTTTTTTCTTTTGATTTTAAACTCCCCGATAGCCAAGCAACCTCTATCCCAAGCGGATGAAACCACTCTTTCATCTTGAGAAAGTGTTGCTCTGCCAAGATTTCAGTTGGAGCCATCACAACCGCTTGATAACCATAATCCATTACCCTCGCAGCTGCTAATGCCGCAACTACCGTTTTGCCACTGCCTACATCACCTTGCAACAAACGGTTCATTGGATAGACTCGGGATAGGTCATCTCCAATTTCGACCCATACTCTCTGCTGCGCCTTAGTTAATGTAAAAGGCAATGCTTTTAAAAGCCCCTTCTCAATACTTACTTTCAATTTTCCTTTTGTACTTTTTACCTCAAACGCTGGAGCCTTCCTCTGCCGGCGAATGGTATGAGCACGCTTTAAAGAAATTTGCTGAGCTAACAACTCCTCAAACTGCACACGACGCCAAGCGGGGTGAGTGCGATCCAATAGGGCCTGGGTATCTGCATCCGCTGGAGGCAAATGCAGATAGGTAATAGCACTTTGCAAATCAGGCCAATTTGCACTGGGAGCCAACTGCTCCATAAGCTTGGTTGGCAAAAATTCGACTAAGTTCTCCTTTATGACTGGATCACATAATGCTTGGCATACCGCTTTTCGAATGGTTGCTTGAGAAACACCAGCGCTGGCTGGGTACACTGGGGTTAAGCTAGTTGGCAATGGCGCATCCTGCGCGATTGCCTTCACGGTAGGGTGCACCATCTCTGGGCCCTGATATCCATCACGCACATCGCCACGGACGCGCAAATGAGCGCCAACTGCCATTTGCTTCTGTTGGCTCGGGTAGAAATTAAGGAACCGAAGTTGTAGAACTGCTGTTTCATCCTCAATCGTGACCAATAACTGTCTTCTTGGCCTAAAAATAACCTGACTACGGATAACCAAGCCCTGAGTCTGTACCGAAGTCAATTTACCCCGATTTAATGCCTCCTCCAGCTTATAAAGCCTAGTTTCGTCTTCGTAACGAGAAGGGAGATGTAAAGCTAGCGCCATAGGGCTATCTAAACCCATCTTTTGCAGCAAAGTTGGCGGTCGGTTAGTAGTCATGGTTAGAATCCAATCTCTGATGGTAATGCTATGCAACTCTCCGACTTCAATTACGAACTTCCGCCCAATCTAATTGCCCAAAATCCCTTGGTCAATAGAACCGATAGCCGACTCCTAGAGGTGCAGGCTGCAGGAGGTAAATGCGCCCAGTTTCTGGATAGGCAATTTAGGGAAATTCTTGGTCTCATTAAATCAGGAGATTTACTGGTTTTCAATGACACCAAAGTCATCCCCGCTCGCCTACACGGTAAAAAAGCCACTGGCGGCAAGGTTGAATTGCTAATAGAGCGGATTCGGGGGGAAAAACAGGCATTGGTGCAAATTCGGGCTTCCAAAACGCCAAAAATTGGGGCGCTAATCCAAATAAACAATCTAAGTGACGATACATTTACAGTTGAAATTACAGGTTATGATGGGCGATTTTACGAACTGCTGTTTCCTGATAATGTCTTTTCCCTTTTAGAAAAATTTGGCGAGTTGCCGCTTCCCCCTTATATTGAGCATCAACCAAACCAAGAGGATGCACAACGTTATCAAACGGTACTAGCTAAAACACCTGGTGCAGTAGCGGCCCCTACCGCAGGATTACATTTTGATGAATTAATATTGAGCCAGATCAACAACATGGGGGTTAAGCAAGTTGCCGTAACCCTTCATGTGGGAGCTGGAACCTTTACCCCGGTCCGGGAAGAAGATTTAAGTATGCATAAAATGCATCACGAATGGTTTTCAATTCCAGAAGCCACATTATTAGAGATTGAAAAAACCCATTTCAACGGGGGTCGAGTAATCGCAGTAGGAACAACCAGTCTAAGAGCTCTGGAAAGTTACGCCATCTCCCAGAAAAAGAGCGGGGAAACCAACCTGTTCATCACTCCGGGATTTAAATTCAAAATGGTTGACTGCCTATTGACCAACTTTCATCTACCAAAATCCACCCTGCTAATGCTAGTAAGCGCTTTTGCAGGAATGGATAATATCCGAACTGCTTACCAGCATGCGATTGATCAGAAGTATCGTTTTTTCAGCTACGGAGATGCAATGTTCCTGAGTCGACTTGAAAATGCAAATTTATGACTAAACCAGTTCACTTTAATATATTGGCGCGCGACCCTAATAGCCCAGCCAGATTAGGCCAGATCGATTTACCTCACGGAAGTGTTCAAACACCGATTTTCATGCCAGTTGGTACTTATGGGACCGTCAAAGCAATGACGCCACGCGATCTTGAAGAAGCAAAAGCACAAATCGTATTGGGAAACACCTTTCATCTTTGGTTAAGACCAGGCATGGACGTTATAAAAAAACATGGCGGGCTTCATCGCTTCATGGCTTGGAATAAACCGATCCTAACTGACTCTGGAGGCTTTCAGGTTTTTAGTTTAGGCGCTTTAAGAAAAATTTCTGAAGAAGGCGTTACATTTGCATCGCCCATCAATGGGGACAAATTATTTATGTCTCCTGAGGTGTCAATGGAAATTCAGGCTACTCTCAATAGCGACATTGCTATGCAATTTGATGAATGCACCCCTTATGAAACCCACGGTCAAGCTACGTCGGAAAAAACCGCTCGTCAATCCCTTGAGCTCTCTCTACGTTGGGGGGATCGCTCCCTTAAGCGATTTAGAGAATTAGAAACTGGAAATGGTCTATTTGGGATTGTTCAGGGAGGCATGTTTGAACACCTTCGAGAA
>CAIKFU010000007.1 GCA_903826775.1 uncultured beta proteobacterium
AACAGGTATTTGGGCTGATTTGACGAAAATCAAGTCCAAAAACGAGTTTACAGGTTAATTATCGCTTTTTCCCCTTGCTTTCATCAATATAAGGATTCTTATTGGTGCGCATCTCAATTCTCAACGGAGTCCCCCTTAACTTGAAAACCTCACGAAAACGACCCTCCAAATAACGCTTATAACTGTCAGTGACGCCACTAAGTGCGCTGCCATGGATGACCACAATTGGAGGATTCATTCCACCTTGGTGGGCATAACGTAATTTGGGGCGACCCATGCCAACACGCTTTGGCTGCTGATGCTCAACAGCCTCAGCAAGGATTCGCGTTAATCGTGGCGTTGGCAATTTAGCCATGGCAGCACTATAAGCAGCGTCAACATCTTTAAAAAGCTCTTTAAGGCCGGTGCCTTTTTTTGCTGAAATTGGATGAACATTGGCAAAATCCAAAAAACGTAACTTCTGGGATATTTCGAGACGACATCGTTCTTTTACATAAGCATCAAGACCATCCCATTTATTCACAGCCATGACCAAAGCTCTTCCAGCCTCAACAATAAACCCAGCAATATGAGCATCTTGCTCTGAAATATCCTGCTGCGCATCCAACATCAATATGACCACATTGCAATCGGCAATAGCCTGCAAAGTCTTAACAACTGAGAATTTCTCAATCGCCTCAAAAACCTTCCCACGACGCCTAAGACCAGCGGTATCAACCAAAATATATTGCTTACCATTACGCTCAAAAGGAACTTCGATAGCATCTCGTGTAGTCCCAGGCATATCGAAAGCAATAACTCGCTCTTCGCCAATCAGTTTATTAATTAATGTGGATTTGCCCACATTCGGCCGACCCACCACGGCAATCTTCATCGGGCGACTTAAATCCGTAACCAAACCCTCTTCATCAGGCTCTTGTATGCCAAGCCCATCCAACGCATCCTCAATTAAGCTTCGAACACCATCCCCGTGGGCAGAGGATATTGGAATAGGCTCTCCCAATCCCATTTCATGGAAATCGGCCGTAACAAGGCCCGCAGACATCCCTTCAGTTTTATTTACCGCTAAGATTACAGGGCGACCAGCTTTACGTAAAAAATCGGCGATCACCCGATCCTGAGGGGCCATACCCAGACGACCATCCACTAAAAAAATCACTAAATCAGACTCAGCTACAGCCTGCTTAGTTTGCTTGGCCATTTCAGCAACTATCCCAGTCTTTGCTACTGGCTCAAATCCCCCAGTATCAATACATATAAATCCCCGGGTTCCAATGCGCCCCTTTCCATAATGTCGATCCCTAGTTAAACCAGAAAAATCAGCCACTAATGCATCCCTGGATCGAGTCAATCGATTAAATAAGGTTGACTTGCCAACATTTGGGCGTCCGACAATAGCAATAACTGGGTTCATTTTGGACTGTACGCCGCTAATTTTCCACCTTGAGATTCAATAAGGATAAGCCCCCCAACTGCAACAGGTGCAGCAGTAATTGGACTGCTATCGTGACGCATGCGCGCTAACATCTCGCCGTTCGCCTGAGAAAATGCATGAACATATCCTTGTGCATCACCCATTAACAATACGCGACCAATTGCCAAAGGCTCTCCAACGTCTCTATAAGTCAATTTACTGCTCTCCCAAACTTGAGTTCCATCCTTACTTTGAAAGGCGGTTATTTGGGATTTTTCATTTGCAGCAAAAACCAATTCAGAATTCTGGGCGGTCCCGGTATAGCTTGAAAAATCTTTAAACCATAATAAATTTCCTGACCGAGCATCTCCGCATCCAATACGCCCTTGATAGGACACTGCACACAAACGGTCATTTTCAAAACTTGGTTTGGCAGTTACGTCATTTAAACGCTCAATTTCTGAAAAACCTTTTGGAAATGAAATGGGGGTCTCCCAAACTAAGCCCCCATTTGCAATGGAAATCATGCCAAAACGACCGCCAGCAAAACCAGTGACGATCACTTCATTTCCAAGCACAAGCATGCCATACCCAACTCGCAGAGATAATGCAGCTTGTTGTCGCTGGTAAATCCATTTACGCTGGCCTGTAAGGGCGTCAAGTCCGATGAATCGATTATCTAAAGCGCGAATAACAACCACTCCAGCAGCGACTACGGGTTCCGTCAAGACTTCGCTACCAATGCTGGTATGCCAAATATTTTTACCAGCATCGTCGTAGGCATAAACTTCCCCCTTTATATTGACAACTGCGGTGACCCTACCATCCGTTCCAGGCCCCACTCCCAACTTCTCAGGAACCGATACCTCCCAAACCGATTTACCAGTCTGCAGATCCACTTTTATCAAGTTACCTCGACGAGAAGCAACATATACGGCATCTGCGGCAACTGCCGGGTGAAAATTAAATGGCTCTGACGACCCAACACTAATAGACCAGACGGGAACCAAATCAAATTGATTGACTACCGGCTCTAAATCAACGGGTTTACGTACACGATTATTGCCTGAACATCCAACCAGCAACAAAACAAACAGACCAAAAATAAAAGCAACAAAGAAGCGCATTACTCAAGCCCTCCTACGGAATCCAACTTTACCTTCAAAAGTTTTCGCGCCTCTTCAGGTACCTCTGGCAACTGAGCTAACTTTTTCCAGGCCTCTTGATAAGAGTTGCGAGCCTCACTAGTTTTCTTTTGAACCAAATACCAATCACCACGTCGTTCAAGCCAAAGAGATTCAAATCCGGATATTGGCTTCTCCTTAAGGATTTGATCTGCTTCAGAGTATGCCTGATCACCACCCTGTTCGATGAGTTGAGAAACCAATCGCATTTTTGCTACGCCCAGATAACCATCATCGGATGAGTGCGCAGATGCCCATCGTAAAAATGATTCCGACTTTGAAACATCACCCAGTTCAAATGCAACCTTAGCAGCCACCAAGCTGGCCATTGAAGCATAACTTGTTCTGGAAAATTGCTCCTGCATATCTTGAGTTGCCTTAAAAGCTTGCTCATTATCTCTTTTTGATATTGCAGAAATTAATGTTTCATATAACTTGGAAGCCTCAACTGCCTGATGGTTTTTCCACCATTGAAAACCAGTATAGGCAGAGTAGGCAAGCAAGCAAGCAGTCAACCCCCCCATAATTAAAGAGCGGTATTTAACCCAAAATGCTTTTAAATTATCGAGTTGTTCTTGTTCTTCGAGGTCCAGAGGCATATCTATCCAGGTTATTAAAAGCCGTAAATGGTTAATTCTATTCTGAGGAGGCAACCAGAGCATTAATAACGACTTCCAGCAGACTTCCAAAAGCAACCGGAAATTGCTTACCACCACCTCGCAAATCCTTTAACTGAAACTCTTGACGCAGTAGTTCATCAGGGCCAATTATCAAAGCAAAAGACGCTCCGCTACTATCAGCTTTTTTCATTTGAGACTTAAAACTAGAGGGCTTACCATCCGCAGAACAAAACAATAGAACGTCAATACCAGCGCTTCGTAAGCGTTCAGCAGCAATCATTGCCTCAGTTAATGTTTGATCGCCTTGATGCAAGATGAAAATATCACATAAATTCTGAACCTCAGATGACGATTCTGAAACTTTCATTAGCTCCAAAACCCTCTCCATTCCCAACGCCCATCCACATGCTGGGGCAGTTTTACCACCCATGCGCTCGATCAATGGATCATAGCGACCCCCGCCAGCTATCGTCCCTTGAGCACCCAATGCATCCGTAACCCATTCAAATACGGTAAGGTTATAGTAGTCCAATCCCCGTACCAATCGAGGGTTAATTTTATAGGGAATATTATTGGCTTTTAAAAGTGACTGTAGGGATTCAAAATGCTCCAAGGACTCAGAGCCCAAATATTCCAAAAGCTTTGGAGCTTTTTCTATTAAAGATTGCATTGATGGATTTTTTGAATCCAGAATTCGCAATGGATTGGTACTTAAACGGCGTTGCGAGTCGTCATCTAGATTGGATATATTTTCTCCAAAGTAAGCCACTAGAGCAGCCTTATGCTCTAAACGCTCATTAGCCTGACCAAGAGAATTAATCTCTAAACGAACACCAATAAGTCCCAATTCATCCCATAAACGCTGACCCATTAATATAATTTCGGCATCAATATCAGGACCAGAAAAACCCAAAGCCTCAATTCCAAATTGATAAAATTGGCGATAGCGGCCACGCTGAGGACGTTCGTGACGAAACATTGGCCCTGTATACCAAAGCCGCTTAGGTCCGTCATACAATAAATTGTGCTCTATTACGGAGCGCACTAAAGCCGCAGTACCTTCTGGTCGCAAAGTGAGTTGTTCGCCATTCAATCGATCTTCGAATGAATACATTTCTTTTTCAACAATGTCGGTGACCTCACCAATTCCACGTTGAAAAACTGCTGTGGCCTCAACTATTGGCGTCCTAAGGAATTCGTACCCATAAGCACGGGTTAAATCTAAAAGGGTTTTCTCAAGATGTATCCATTGCGCTGCATCCGCAGGCAATACATCATTCATGCCTCTTATGCCATTTATTTTTTGAATTTTTTGACTGCTCATAGAATCATTTTTCACATTAGCGCTGAATTTTTTGCAGATAA
>CAIKFU010000008.1 GCA_903826775.1 uncultured beta proteobacterium
AGTCAGCATTGAAATAGATAATATTCATGGAAAATTTAAACTTAGTCAAAACCGGAGTATTGAAGATCGCAATGAGGTAATCAAGCAGCTTAGCAAGTCCAACCAGGAATCATCAAAGGCATTATTTAAATTAATGCATCGAAACCAGACCCGTTAACAAAATTTTCTTATAACGAATGAATGAACTTATACACGCCTAAGATTACTATTCAACTATGGGACAGCGCGAAATACAGAGCCTTCGAAATTAGAACATCTGTATTTATTCAAGAGCAAAATGTTCCAGAAAATATGGAATTTGACGTATATGATGAATCTGCATGGCATGCTTTAGCGCACTTAGGCAATAAGTGCATAGGAACTGCAAGACTTAATATCGCTAATCAATCCGGAAAAATTGGTCGGATGGCAGTCCTTAGTCAATATCGGAGGGTTGGTATTGGACGGCATTTAATTGGATCATTGATTAAATTTGGTCAAAGTCATGGTATAAATAAATTCACCTTAAATGCTCAAGTTTCCGCAATACAATTCTATGAAAAATATGGATTTGAGGTTAACGGAAATGTATTTCAGGATGCGGGAATAGCTCATCAAAAAATGATACTTAATTTTAAAACCAATTTAAAGCACAATGAATTTCTCTAATCCATTTACATTCCGCATATGCTATTCCGATACCGATGCTGCAGGGTTTATCCATCATGCTAGATATCTTGAAATTTTTGAGCGGAGTCGAAGCGCTTGGTTGCATCAACTCAATATAGGTCCAGTTCAATTGCTTAATCAGCACGGAATTTTGCTTCCCATTCGTGAAATTACAATCAATTTTCATAAACCAGGACGCTTAGATGACCTTTTGATACTAGATCATAAAATTCAGAGTCGCGGTCGCACACAGGTTGCCATTATGCAAACTGCTTCAGTTGTTAATGAAAATGATCCAAACCAAGCGCCAATGTTAATTACAAGTGCAATCTTTCATATAGTTTGCGTCGATATGGTATCTCTTAAGCCTAAAGCACTCCCAGATTGGCTGTTTCCTGATAACTGATTTACACTATGCCTTCTTACCGCAAACACCTTAAGTGTAGCGGCCTACTCCTTTGACGCAGTTTATCTTCACTGAATAAATACTGGTCAATACTTTATTGGTATTTATGCTTTTCTCACAATTTGATTTATCGGATTCCATTCTTCGCGCAATTGCAGAATACGGTTATACAACCCCTACGCCCATCCAAGCCAAAACAATTCCAGCAGTATTAAAAGGTGGAGACTTGCTGGCAGCAGCTCAGACCGGGACTGGTAAAACGGCTGGGTTTACCCTTCCAATTCTGCAAAGATTAATTAACAACAAACCTGCAGCTAACAAAAGAGAAATCCGAGCGCTTATCCTAACGCCAACCCGAGAGCTAGCTGCTCAAGTGCATTCATCTGTTCAAACTTACGGCAAATTCACAGATCTAAAATCGGCGGTTATATTTGGCGGCGTTGGTGCAAACCCACAGATAAAAGCGATTCAAAATGGTCTGGATATACTAGTTGCAACCCCAGGTCGCCTGCTTGATTTAATGCAGCAAAAATTTATTTCACTAACCTCAATTGAGATATTGGTTTTGGACGAAGCCGACCGTATGTTAGACATGGGCTTCTTGAGGGATATTAAAAAAATCTTAATGGCTCTTCCAAAAAATAGGCAGAATTTACTCTTCTCCGCAACCTTTTCAAGCGAAATAAAAGCACTTGCTGATACTTTATTAAATTCTCCGGCCTTCATAGAGGCTGAAAAAAATCGCGGTAATAGCGCAAATGAGGCAATTACCCAACTCATACATCCAGTCAATAGAAATGAAAAGCGCGCATTATTAACACACCTCATAAAAGAAAATCATTGGGAACAGGTTCTCGTATTTACTCGCACTAAGCATGGGGCAAATAAGCTAGCCACTCAACTAGGCACCGATGGAATTAGCTGCATGGCAATACATGGCAACAAAAGTCAATCCGCTAGAACCAAGGCTTTGGCTGACTTTAAGAGCGGAAAGATTACCACCCTAGTTGCAACTGATATTGCTGCACGAGGAATTGATATCGATCAACTTCCTCATGTTGTAAATTTTGATTTGCCTAATATTCCAGAAGATTACATTCATCGAATCGGACGTACCGGCAGAGCTGGATCTAATGGCATAGCAATTTCATTAGTCTGTATAGATGAACATGCAATGTTAAAAGAAATTGAAAAATTAATTAAACAAGAAATACCCAAGGAGGTAATAGCAGGATTCGAGCCAGACCCAAATGCTGTCGCCCAACCAATTCAGCTTCGCAGCAATCAATTGCAAAAAATAAACCAAAATCCTAAGAAAAAAATACTACAAAGTAAAACTCCTTCTTCGCATGTGAACCATCCTCACCGTAATGGCGCATCCAGGTTTTCGCTTTCTAAAAAGCCTCCACAAAGTGGGTTAAAGTAATGCAGTCAAAGAAAACCCTATCAGCATTTAATTCCAAATAAATATCAAGGAGAGCATTGCGGGGTCATCCAAAAAAGAGATTGAGGCAAAGACGACAAGGCGAAATATAAAAGAGGTTATAACCTCTTTGGTCTGATTTGCTTCCATATAAGAATTCTATCCCCTACCGACCAATAATTCAAACCGCAACACACTTAATCAATATTTACCATACAACTTTAGATGGGGTAGAAGTCAATACGATAGCAATGCAGACGAATTTAACATCTAAATTTGCCAAAGAATGACTAAATAGATGTCGGAAACATTACTTCTGGGTATGTAAACTCCCACTAATTAAGCTGGAGCAAAGGCCCCAATTTTTGAACACTTGCAAGATTTTCTATTGAATAAACGGTATTGATAAGTTGCCGAGACTTAGGCAGCCCTAAAATTGGCACTATTAAATCCATGCATTTATCAACCACCTCGGATTTTGTCATTGGATTTCGTGGAGTACCTCTAACTGCTTCCACTCGTTCAGTTAGCTTCTCACCGCTATCCAATGTAATCTCAACTATTGCCACACGAACAGGTAAAAATTGTGAAAGCTGCTCATCAGCGATGAGTTGCACTTTAGCCCTCATATTCAATACATCTGAACTACGCATTCTTTCAATATCATGCGCCGCCTTAAAAGTGGCCGTCCTATCCAGAACCATAACTGAAACCATGTACTGTAAGCAGATATCGGGCATTTCACGGTTATCCACCACCTTCGCCACTGATGGCTCAAGACGCACCACAATTTTTTGAACTTGATTAGCATCAAAAGCATGACGACTGCGAATAATTTCAATCGCGTCTAAAGGCCCTTGAATTGGCGATCCTACAGTCCATTTTTTTATATCTGTTTGCGTAATTTCAAAACGTTCACCTAGCTTTTCAATAAGTATTTCTTTATTCGCTTCTGGGGCATAAGCCAAGAAAAAATTATCGGCACCTGAAAAAACATCATCAATACCATTCCAACCAGACTGAACCAAGAGAGCAGAAGTAACCCCGTTTCGTGCCGGCATACCTCCAAATACAAACGCCTTTTCTATATGGTCAGTATCGCGTCCCCAAGCTGCTATGCCTGACGATTGTTGTGCTGTGTAATCAAGCACCCAACGCATTTGCTCGGCATTTAGATTTGCAGTACAAGCGGCTGAAGCTGCCGCTCCAAATGTTCCAGCAATGCTATGAGAGCTCTTATGGCTACTATAACTAAATTTTGGACCGCCCATCGCCATTAATAATCGAGTGCCGACGTCATATCCTAGAGCTATTGATCTCAACAAGCACATTCCATTGACATTAAACTCCTCGGCCGCTGCTAATGCAGCCGGGACAACTGCACACCCAGGATGCGATCTTGATCGACCATGAGAGTCATCAGTTTCATCAGCGTGACCCATAACCCCATTTACCAAAGCCGCATCAGCTGCACCGACCAGCTTATTTGATGCAATTACAGTACGCCCCCCTTTGGCAGCATGCAAATTAATATATTTAAAAGCGGCTTTCCCTGGAAGTAATTTTGAACCCGAAATAATTGCCGCTAATGTATCCATCAAATGGTGTTTAGTATGCTCAATAACATCATCCGGAAGGATCTTACGCGAAGCCTCAGCCATGTAATTACTTAACACCTCCATCTCAAGACTAATACTTGTCTTTTGTGCAAAAACTGAAAATGGGGCCAAATTCAAAATAAAACTACCCATTGCCGACACCCGAAGCATTTTTCTGCGATTCATCAATTCTCCATAATTATTTTCTGTTTTTTTGATTTTTTTGATATACGATCATAACTAAATTTAAAAAAATTAAAGGATTGTGGTCAAATGATTCCATTTCATAGATTCTTATTAGCCAGCATCTTGGCAATATTTTTACCTATCATTGGCTATTCTTAAACTGATAACCCTATCGAGGGTCTAATCAATAGACCGCGATATGCAGTTGATCCTTATTGGCCTAAACCTTTACCCAATCATTGGATTTTGGGACAAGTACAGGAATAGCCCAAATTACAGATTAAGTTAACCTACGTAGATAGGCTTAGGCTGAGTAAAGAAACTATCTAAGATATGACAGGGAATTGCTACATTCTTTTCCTGAAAGCTGGCATGGGCAATTCCCGGCATAACTGAGAACTGCTTATCAGGATTCGGTAGCTTAGCAAAAAAATCGAGCAGATCTTGAAATCCGGCGATGCCATCATACTGACCCCGCATAATGAGCGTTGGAACCGATACCTTTTCGGGATCCACCAATGGCAAATTTGCCGACATATCGTAGTAAGTGCCTGTTGGCATCGTATTATCTAAAGCTAAAATCGCACTCGCGAATGAATCCACCACGACTGGATCGGCCGTACCTGAATGATCTCGCGTAAAAACACTGCTAATCATTGCCCTATCAACAGGTCGACGATTTGATCCCTCCCACTGGGATAGCCTTTTCTTTCTCTCTTCAAGCGTTGAACTTCCTTTACCTGTCCATACAAAAGCATCTAAAGCCAAGCGAGCTACTTTTTCAGGATTAATTTGTGAGTAAACGGCAGATCTTAAAGCCCCAGAAGAAACACCATATAGCATTAATTTTGATTGCCCTGAAATTTTTAATATCTGAGGAATAACAACTCCCAAATCCTCAACTCCATTTGCAACATTAAAATTAATCGGGCGTGATTTGTCAGAACGGCCGTAACCTTCATGATCCAGGCACCAAGTATCATATCCAAGCTTAGAAAATACCTCCATAATTGAGTACTCTGGTTTTCCGGGAACCTGTAAATCAAATGTTGGCGTTCCGGCCATAGAAGAACCATGAACAAAAAGGATTACCCCTTTAGGTGCATTTCCCGGGATCCATTTTCTCCATAATGATAAATTTATATTCTGATTGCCTACCTTTTTTAAGGCCCAATATTGCCTGCCTTCAATTATTCCACCAATATTTGAAGTTCCAGAACTTGCCAATACTGGAGCGCTTAAAAAAACACCAGGAGCAAACCCCAATAACCTTAAATATTTTCTTCGAAACGTCGATGGTAATTTGTTATTCTGATTTTCATTGGTTAATTGACTGTTCATAGTTCGTCCAATATCCTAATTAGGCAATCTTATTTCGAATAATACCGATACCAGTAATTTCAGTTTCCATTACGTCACCAGGCTTTAAAAACTCCGGCGGTGTCCTTCCAAAGCCCACTCCAGAAGGTGTGCCGGTAGCAATAATATCCCCAGGTAATAAAGTAAGACTGCGCGAAAGCTCTGAAATGATTGCAGGTATTTTAAAATACATTTGTTTATAACTGGCATTCTGCTTCTCAATACCATTAACCCTGCAAATAATACGGACGTCGTCAAGGGCAACTCCACCAGTCGTCACAATCCAAGGACCCATTGGACCATGCCCATCCAAGCTTTTACCTTTAAACCATTGTCCTGAATGTCGTTTTTGTTGAACGTCTCTAGCAGTAGTATCGTTATAAGTAGAATACCCAAAAACATACTCCATTGCATTCTCAGCAGAAATGTTTTTACCTTTCTTACCAATAATTACCGCAAGTTCAGCTTCCCAATCAATCATTGTGGAATAGCTTCCATCATAGGGAATTGGATCAAAGGGTCCGTTCATTGTTTGCGTACCTTTGGTAAATAGTACGGGTACTTTTGGATACTCTTTAACAGCTGTATCTACCCTATTTTTTTGACCTTCTTCAAAATGATCAAGATAATTCCATCCAACCGCATAAATATTGCTTTGCGGTTTTGGTATTGGAGATAAAAGGATTACTTGATTAACATTTAAACGAGAATTTCCACGGTTTTTAAATATTTTATCAAGCTCTAAAAGCCCTCTATTTCCAGATGCCGTAAGTGAGATCATTGAAGTTGGATCGAATGCTAATTCAACTTTTTGACGCAGAGCCTCGGCAGGTATATCCACAACAAGTCCATCATTAGTAATTAAGCCAAGTCTCGAAGAAGCGCCAATTTTAGGAAGATAATTGGCTATTCGAAGCCCCATTTTTCCAGATAAGCTCTCAACCACAATTGGAGGTTGCTCTTGATTTGTTGCTGCGGACGACCTCGATGCGAACATACCTCCGATTGCAGCTGTTGTTCCAAGCTTCAACATATCTCTTCTATTTGTATCCATAATTATCTCCTAAGTGCAACTCTATTTTTTCTAATAAATAAATAATGAAGTTAATGAATGATGCCAAAATTTTTATATCTTTACCTCAATTAATCTTATTATTTAACCGAACTAACCAACACACAATATTGAATGCCCATAAAAAAATATATGAAGAATAAAGATTCTAATAGTCGTATCCGAACATTCTTAGCTTATAACGTTTAAAGGCATAACCAGTATTACTTTTGCTACGGAATTGCTGCGATTAACTAGTTGACGTTTCTCACCTGGAGCAAAAATACATGAATCATGAGATTTTAAGACAACTTCACTCTTATCCTCTTGAGGCATTTCAGATATAAATATTAACTCACCTTCAACGACAAAGTAAATTTTCTCAAAAGGAGAATCATTTAAACCAGTTTGGCCACCAGGTTCTATCACACTCATTCCCATCCACATCTGAGAACTAGGGCCCGCCTCCATTCCCTGAAGACGAAAACAGGTCATGTGGTCATGATTAGGTGCTTGGTAAGTTTTTGCGGATTCAATTCTCGTTATATGCATATTACATAACACCTTTAATAATTAGTAAATACTTCAAAATAAACTAAAAACACAGAGTTAATGGTTAAGGTTCAAAGATGTCTACCACCATCTATTACAATTTTTGTGCCTGTTGAAAATCGCAATAATGTTGCACATGCTTCAATTGCAGCCGCAACATCATCCGGCGCACCTATTCTTTTTAATGGTGTAGAAGATCCGGTTTTTTCATTAAAGTCTGATCCGCGACCGGGGACAAACCCCGAGTCAATCACTCCGGGTGAAACACAAAGAACACGTATTGATGGGGCTAATACCTTTGCTAATGATTCGCTAACAATATCTAAACTAGCTTTCGCAGCAACATATGCCAAATTACTTCCGACACCAGTAAAAGCTGCAATTGATGAAACATTTACCACTAAACCATCACCATTAGACCGTAACATAGATTCAAATGCTCGAATTGATGCAAATACTCCGCGGAAATTTGCTTGTAGTACCTCATCTATAAGGTCATCAGTTAAAGCTTCTAAATCTCCTGCGGGAACAGGCTTAGTGAAACCAGCTGAATTAATTAAAATATCGCAACGACCAAATTGCTCGCGAATTTCTTCAGCAGCCTTACGTAAAGTACTAGATTCTGTAATGGAGGCATTAATGCAAATATGCCCCCCTCCGAATAAAAAAGGTAATTGCTCTGCACCTTTTTGAATTGCGTTTCGTCCAATCAAAACACATAACGCGCCAAGTTTTGAAAGTCGTTTTGCAGTTGCAAAACCTACTGCACCATTACCGCCGATAATAACAGCGACTTTGCCTTTTAAATTACTAATAGCCTCAAATGAATTCATTGGATTCCTGTGTGAATTACAAACATAAATATACTGTTCCAAAACATTTCTATGGTTTTATAAAATTCCAACTCAAATTAGTATTTTCAACCTAACAATTGAACCAATTTAAACGATTGCTTAAATTATGTCTAGACCAGCATAAATAAAATAGTGCGCCCATGCAAAATCGCAATACCAAAAGTGGGTTAATATAATTAGCCAATATGAACGAACAAAAAACCTTATTTGAACTAATTGGTGGTATAGACCGAATACGCGAACTAGTAGATCGGTTTTACGACTTAATGGACTTAAACGTCGAATATACCGAACTTCGCAATATGCACCCCGTTGATCTTTCAAATTCTAGAGAAAAACTATTTTTATTTTTGAGCGGTTGGATGGGCGGCCCCGATCTTTACTCTCCAAAACATGGGCACCCAATGTTAAGAGCAAGACACCTCTCTTTTCCCATCGGGGATCTCGCGCGAAATCAGTGGACAGATTGCATGTTTAGAGCGATGGAAGATGTAGGAATTATTAACCCACTTAAAGATCAATTGAAAGCATCATTTATCCATACCGCGAATTGGATGAAAAATTTACCCGCTTAATTTCAGTCCAATTTGGCACCTGCCTGCTTTACAACTTTTGCCCACCTAGGCATCTCTAAAGTTAAGAATTTTGTAAACTGATCCGCATTTAAGTAGGCCGGGTCAGCGCCCTGCTCGACCATTCTTTTCTGTATTTCAGGTAAATCTAAAGTCTCTTTAAATGCTTGACTCAATTTATTCACAACCTCCACAGGAGTTAATTTTGGCGCCAAAAAGCCATAAAAACCAACCACCTCAAAATTTGCCACACCAGTTTCGATGACCGTTGGAACATCTGGCAAAGCAGAATTTCTCTTTGAGCTTGTTACCGCCAGCACTCTAACCTTACCTTGTTTAGCATAATTGGCAGCCTGAGGAACCGATTCAGCCATAAATTGAACATGTCCTGCCATCAAATCAGTAAAAGCAGGGGCACTTCCTTTAAATGGTATATGAACCATTTCTATTCCTGTTTCTTGCTTCAACATTTCTGGCACTAAGTGGGAAATTCCACCATTCCCAGCAGAACCATAATTAATCTTACCTGGATTTGCCTTTGCGTAATTAATGAATTCCTTTAAGCTTTTAACCGGAACTTCGTTATTCACAATTAACGCCAGAGATTGCTGAGCGGTTCTTGCGACTGGTTGAAAATCTTTAAGCGTATCGTAAGGCGACTGGGCGTAAATCGCCGGATTAATCACCATTGTTCCAGTATTGGCTAACAGTATCGTATATCCATCTGCAGGTGATTGTGAAACGAACTGAGCTCCAACAGTCCCGCCTGCACCCACTTTGTAATCGACCAATATTGGTTGCCCTAAAAAATGCTGCAGCTTATCGGACAATAATCGAATATGTGCATCAAGCGGTCCGCCCGCAGGAAACCCAATGATCACTTTAATGGGTTTTTCAGGAAATGCCGCCAGCGTTGTCCTGGCCATAAAGGGAGTCACAAAAACCACTCCGCTGAAGATTAGCCACTTGACCAACTTAATTGAAGCAATAATTTTCATCATTTAACCAAACCAAAATTAAAAGTTAAACCGCTTTACTAACATTCAAATTCACAAATAAAACCGCATGCAAATAACTCAACCTATAAAGCATTAGCGCAAGCAAACCCGCTCGCCCATGCCCATTGGAAATTATGACCCCCTAAGTGACCGGTTACATCGACACATTCCCCTATAAAAAATAATCCCTGATGGTTTTTAGACATCATTGAGTGGCCATCCAAGAACTTAGTGTCAACACCACCCAACATTACCTCCGCCTTTTTCCACCCTAAAGTGCTGGCTGGTTTTACAGACCAATTGATTAATAAGTCTTTCAGACTTTGACGATCTTTTTTACTTACCTCTGCCCATTTTCGCCCCAATAGATTGTTCTGCATCGCAAACGTCTTAGCTAATCGTTGAGGCAAAATATTTGACAAAACAGTTTCAGTTAACTTAATCCTGTTGTCATTATTATCAAAAAGTGCGTCACATATCAATCCACTAGCACGGGCATTTAAAGATCCAAGCCAATCAATTGTTACAGCCTCTCCTTCATTCCAGTAGCTACTAGCCTGCAATACAGCAGGCCCAGATAAACCTTTATGGGTTATTAATAAATCCTCTTGGAATCGACAGCCACCATATCGATACCCATTAGAGCCAGAATGAATGCAAATAGGCAAACTTAAACCTGCTAAATCATTGAAATTGAGGGAGCTATTGTCTGTAAAGGATAAAGGTACTAATCCAGGTCTAATTTCAATAATGGGCAAATTAAATTTTTTGGCTATATCCAACGAATATGTTGTAGACCCCATAGCGGGAACCGTCAATCCCCCGGTTGCCATCACTACAGCTTTTGTTTTTTCTATTCCTGAAGATGTTTTAAGTATCCAAAAATCATTGACTTGATCAACGCTTTCAACCACTATCGGATTTCGAATTGTTACATTACCTTTGCCACATTCAGAAATAAGTAACTCAATAATCCTCGTTGCAGAATGATCGCAAAACAATTGCCCATTATGTTTTTCATGATAGGGAATCCGATAACTTTCAACAAGCTTTATAAAATTTATAGCAGGATAACGTTTTAGTGCACTTTTTAAAAAATGAGGGTTATAAGACAAGTAATTTTCATGGGAGTTATATAAGTTCGTGAAATTACAACGTCCACCACCACTAATTCGAATTTTTTCGCCTAATGCATCAGCATGATCA
>CAIKFU010000009.1 GCA_903826775.1 uncultured beta proteobacterium
ATTGCCAATGCCTATATGTTTACTAAGCAACAGGCGAAGAATTTTGACCCTTTGCTAGATGCCTTGACCACCATGGTTGATAAAGCGGGTCCTCAGCCTGGTTTCGTGGTTGTTCTTGAGGGTTTGCCTTGCACGCAAAAATTCGATAAAGAAGCGCGCGAGACCTTATTGGATGTTTTCCGTGATGCGGTGGATTTTTGGTCTGAGCGTCGGGTGCCGTATCGGGTTTTTTACTCGTTTGCTTAAACAGCATCCCAGTTTATTGATTTAGGAAATTTTGTAGTTCCGGATTCCAAAGGGTATGCACGGCCGAAATCGCTACGATTCCGGCCGTTTCCGTTCTGAGAACCCGTTCCCCAAGAGATGCCAATACGAAACCGGCAGCTGTGGCAAGAGCCTCCTCTTCAGGGGTAAGACCACCTTCAGGTCCAATCATCAGCGTAATGTCTTGTGGGGGCGTTCTCGCCAGGATGGCGGAAAAGTTTTCGGTTGCTTGTGGACTTAGTAACACTTTCAGTTGCGATGGTTTAACCTGGCTAACAAAGCGCTCAATCGTCTGAATTGGTTCAATCGAGGGCAGTACGGTACGTTCGCACTGCTCGCAAGCGGCTTGTGTGATGGCTTGCCAGTGGGAGATACGCTTTTCAGCACGCCCAGAATCGCCGGCGCGGGTCAATTTGATGACTGAGCGTTCACATTGCAAGGGGACAATTGCTTGGACCCCGGTTTCGACGGCTTTTTCAACAATCCAGTCCATCTTGTCTCCGCCCGCTAAGCCTTGGGCCAGCGTAATGCCGTAGGTAGACTCGCGCAAGAGGTTGGCTTGAATGCCCGAGAGTTGCACTTGACCCGATTTATTGCTCAGGGTTAAGAGTTTGGCAATGCCTACATGCCCTTTTCCATCAAAGACGGGAAAGGATTCGCCGATTGGAATGCGTCGAACCCGCAAGTGATGAACGAGTTCTGGAGTCAAGGAAGTGGGGTTTTGTATTTCCCAGGGTCGAGGAAGATAAAATTGAGGCATTACTGAAATATAGCCAATTTAATTCTTCGAGAGTACTTTTACGATGTCAAACACACAAATACGCATGGCCAATGCGATTCGCGCTTTAGCCATGGATGCAGTCCAACAGGCTAATTCAGGTCATCCGGGCATGCCAATGGGCATGGCCGATATTGCAGTGGGGCTTTGGAATGAGCACTTGCAACACAATCCGATCGACCCGCAATGGATCAATCGCGACCGTTTTGTTCTATCCAATGGGCACGGTTCCATGTTGCTTTATGCATTGCTGCATCTAACTGGCTACGATTTGCCGATTGGCGAGCTCAAAAATTTCCGCCAGTTGCATAGCAAAACCCCAGGCCATCCGGAATTTGGAATAACCCCTGGCGTGGAAACGACCACGGGACCTCTTGGTCAAGGAATCGCCAATGCAGTGGGGATGGCGTTGGCTGAAAAATTGTTGGCGGAAGAATTTAATCGACCCGGGCATGAGGTTGTCAATCACTACACCTATGCATTTTTAGGTGATGGGTGTTTGATGGAGGGTATCAGCCACGAAGTTTGTTCTTTGGCGGGAACGTTAAAGCTGAATAAGCTGATTGCGCTGTGGGATGACAATGGCATCTCCATCGATGGCAAGGTGGTTTCCTGGTTTAACGATGACACGCCAAAACGTTTTGAATCCTATGGATGGAATGCGATTCGGAATGTGGACGGCCATGATGCCGATGCGGTTTCGGCCGCGATTGCCAGAGCCAAAAATAGCGATCAACCAACGCTCATTTGCTGCAAGACGGCGATCGGACAAGGATCGCCCAATCTGGCTGGGAGCGATAAAGTGCATGGTGCTCCGTTAGGAGCCCAAGAGATAGCCGAAACCCGTATTGCACTCAATTGGCCCTATGCCCCGTTTGATATTCCAAAGGATTTATACGATGCATGGAGTTTCAAGGTACGCGGCCAACAATTGCAGCACGATTGGAATAAGTTGTTTCAGTCCTACAGCAAAGCCAATCCAAAATTGGCAGCGGAATTAAAGCGTCGCATGCAAGGCGATTTGTCCGAGGAATTTTTGCCTGCATTAACCGCCTTGATCGAGCGTTGCCAAGCAAAGGCGGAAACCATTGCTACGCGTAAAGCGAGTCAAAATGCCATTGAGGCTCTTGCACCGGCACTCCCCGAATTTTTAGGCGGTTCAGCGGATTTAACCGGTTCGAATTTGACAAACTGGAGCGCTTGCAAACCGGTACGCGCCAATCAGTGGGGGAACCACATTAACTACGGCGTGCGCGAATTTGGAATGAGCGCGATTTTGAATGGCATTACGCTGCATGGTGGGTATATTCCGTTTGGCGGCACTTTCTTGACATTTTCCGATTACAGCCGCAATGCATTGCGCATGGCTGCGCTCATGAAGATTCGCAGCATTTTTGTGTTTACCCATGACTCCATTGGTCTAGGCGAAGACGGGCCAACACACCAATCGATCGAGCAGGTATCCAGCCTGCGCATCATCCCCAATCTGACGGTATGGCGTCCTTGCGATACGACGGAGAGCGCAGTGGCATGGGGAGCGGCGATATCACGCAAAGAGGGGCCAAGCGCCTTAATTTTTAGTCGTCAAAATTGCGCTTTTGTATCTCGCAATGCTGCACAGATCAAAGAAATCGCTCGTGGAGGGTATGTTTTATTCGAGCCAAAAAATGGCAAGATCGATGCCGTCATCATTGCCACGGGTTCGGAGGTCAGCATTGCGATGCAGGCGGCCCAAGGTTTGGCCAAGGAGAAGTTGGCTATTCGCGTCGTGTCTATGCCATCGACGTCCGCGTTTGATAAGCAAGCCACTGCGTACAAGGAAAAAGTGTTGCCTGAGGGTGTTCCGCGCATTAGTATTGAAGCTGGGATTACCGATTTCTGGTGGAAGTATGGCTGCGCAGCAGCGCATGGCGTTGATACCTTTGGTGAGTCCGCCCCTGCCAATCAGTTATACGAGCATTTTGGTTTAACCGCAGATCAGTTAAGCAAAACCGTCAAACAATGCATATTCAACAATTCATTTAAGCAAACTAAAAAGCATTAGGGGAAAAAAATGACAATTCGTATTGCAATCAATGGTTATGGCCGAATCGGTCGAATGGTGCTGCGCGCTTTATACGAGGGACCGAAGAAACGGGATATCAAAATCGTAGCCATTAACGCCATGGGCAGCATTGATATTAATGCGCATTTGACGCAATACGATTCCGCTCACGGCCGCTTTCCAGGTACGGTTACGGTAGACGGGGATTGCATGATCGTCAATGGCGATCGGATCAAAATGTATTCAACCCGCAATCCGCTGGAGACTCCTTGGGGCGAATTGGGTGTCGATTTGGTGCTGGAATGTTCAGGCAAATTCACCTCCAAGGAAAAGGCTATGGTGCATATTCAACAAGGCGCCAAGAAAGTCTTGATTTCAGCCCCTGGCGATAAGGATGTGGATGCAACCATCGTTTATGGCGTGAACGAAAAGGTCTTAAAGTCGACTGATCTGGTGGTTTCCAATGCCAGTTGTACAACCAATTGCTTGGCCCCGTTGGTTAAGCCGATTTTGGAAAAGATTGGTATTGATTCGGGCTTGATGACCACCATACATGCTTTTACCAATGATCAAGTATTGACCGATGTGTATCACAAGGATATGCGTCGTGCGCGTTCAGCGGTTTCGAGCTTGATTCCAACCAAAACTGGGGCAGCCAAGGCGGTCGGGTTGGTATTGCCGCAATTGGTGGGTCGTTTCGATGGCTTTTCGATACGCGTACCGGTTATTAATGTTTCCGTAGTGGATTTGACCTTTGTGCCCAGTCGTCCAACCAGCATCGATGAAGTCAATGCGGTTTTGAAGGCGGCAAGTGAAGGCGAATTGAAGGGGATTTTGGGTTTTAATACGTTACCGTTGGTTTCGATCGACTTTAATCACGATCCACGAGCCAGTATTTACGACTCCACCCAAACTCGCGTCTCGGCAGACGGAAAATTGGTCAAGGTATTGGCGTGGTATGACAACGAGTGGGGTTATTCAGTGCAGATGCTGAATGCAGCCGAGGCTTTAATGGCTGCCTAGTTTGCATTCTTGGGACTGGATTTAAAAAAACCTCTGAAAACACCAGAGGTTTTTTATTGGTTTGGGTGGTATTGGATTTAGTCGGGCTTGAGTTTATTTCGGCAATTTTTCTTCTGGCAATGCCCGTACATAGCCAAAGCGTGCTCTTGAAGCGTAAAACCAAGGGTCTTGGCGATGTCTTTTTGGCGTTTTTCTATCGCTTCGTCCACAAATTCCTCTACATGACCGCAATCTAGGCACACTAGATGGTCATGGTGTTGGCCTTCATTTAGCTCGTAGATAGCCCTGCTATCGCCTTTGCTGGATTCAAAATGGCTACGCAACAACAGGCCGGCTTGTTCAAATTGGGTGAGAACGCGGTAAACGGTTGCAAGACCAATTTCCCGGTCTTCTTGGGCTAAAGCCATAAACACTTCTTCAGCGCTATAGTGTGCACCAGGGTTTTGATAGAAAAAATCCAGAATTTTCAACCTAGGGGCTGTAGCCTTAAGCCCGATATTGCGCAAATTGGAGGGAGAAGGGTTTTGGTTCGTATTCATGGCTTCAGCGCTAAAATCAATGTCTTAATGATACGGCCAGCTATGCAAAATTGCTTTTTCCTTTTTAGTCGAATAATTCCAGGGATTTATATGGGTCTGACCAAGCTTTTGCCTTTTTCTGTAAAAGCGGCCTTGCGCGCTGGATTTGCTACCGCTTGCCTTGCCGGTTTGTTTGGTTTGACGGCGTGTACTTCAGCGGTGGACGATACCCAACGCAGTTGGATGAACACCGTTTTTAGGCCCTATGTCCCCGACGTCATACAGGGAAATTTCATTTCCAGTGAGCAATATTCCAAGCTCCAGCTAGGTATGAGTCGCGAGCAAGTTAAGCAAATTATGGGCACCCCGTTGTTGGCGGATTATTTTCATGCGAATCGCTGGGATTATATTTTCGAATTCAAACGGCAAAGGGAAGTTGTCGGCAAAGAGCGTCGGATCACAATTTTTTTTGAAAACGACAAGGTTGTGAAGTTTGAAGGCGACGCGCTGCCAACCGAAGCAGAATTGGTTGCCGAAATTGATGGTTATGCCAAGTCAAAGCGATCCTTTTGGGACATGGTTACCGGAAAAAATAAAAATCCTGTAACAACCCCCTTGCAACAACCTGAAGTATTGATCCCCAGTCCGACCGTGGAGCGTTCATGGTGGGAAAAGCTTACCGGCCAGAATAAGCCTCCTGAAGTAGTGGTACCTCAAGCTCCCGTTAGCTCAGTAGCAGTTCCCGTTGCGGCACCAACTTCTGAGGTCAAGCCTTCTGAGCGTTCGTGGTGGCAACGATTGACCGGTCAAAATAAACCGCCTGAAGCGATTACGCCCGAGGCTGCTGTTGTTCAAGCTCCGGTAATGGCTGCCCCTGTAATTGTTCCGGCAGTTACGCCTATTTCGGTAGCTCCTGCAGAAGTTGCGTCGCCTCAGCCATCCCCAGTCGAAGCAAACAAGCCAGCGGAGAGAACTCTTTGGCAACGGCTGACCGGTCAAAATAAACCGCCAGAAGTAGTCGCTCCAGCGCCGGTGGTCGTAGCGCCGCCTGTGCCGACTCCAGTTGTAGAAGATAAGCCAGCAGAACGTACGTGGTGGCAGCGATTGACTGGCCAAAATAAACCTGTTCCGGCCGCAACTGCCGAATCGCAACAGATGGACTTGCCGGCTGTTAACCCAATGAACAATTCTCCAACTGCCACAAGCCGTCCTTGATAGAACGGTGGCAAAGGTTGTGGATTGAATTTGGAAAAGTGGGCAGACCGGTAGCGAAAAGTATTAATTAACGTGTGCATTAAATTTAGGTCGCGAGAAGATATGAGCCAGATAATGAAGTTTGCTATTGCCGGTGCCACCGGTCGTATGGGCAGGATGCTCATTGAGGCCGTATTAAACACAACCGATGCCAAGTTGGTGGGCGCTTTGGAACACTCGTCCTCCCCATTTTTGGGAGAGGACGCTGGTGCATTTTTAGGAAAAAAGACGGGCATCCAGATTACATCTGATATCGATCTTGGAATGCAGGGCGCGGAATTTTTGATTGACTTTACGCGCCCCGAGGGAACAATGGCGCATTTGGCGGTTGCCAAAACCATGGCCACAAAAATGATTATTGGCACTACCGGCTTGAGTCCAGAACAAATGGAACAATTGAAGGCCAGTGCCGAGCATTTCGCAATCGTTTTTGCTCCCAATATGAGCGTGGGTGTCAATGCCACTTTTAAGTTGTTAGAGGTTGCGGCCAAAATGCTGAATCAGGATTACGACATTGAAATCATCGAAGCGCACCATCGCCATAAAGTCGATGCTCCATCCGGGACGGCGTTAAAGATGGGTGAAGTGATTGCGCAGGCGTTGGGTCAGAATTTAAACGACATTGCTGTTTATGCCCGCGAAGGCCATACCGGTGAGCGAAAAAAAGGCAGTATTGGATTTGCCACGATTCGTGGCGGTGACATTGTTGGCGATCATACCGTGCTGTTTGCTGGCGAGGGTGAGCGCATTGAAATCAGTCACAAGTCTTCCAGTCGGCAGTCGTATGCACAAGGGGCAATCCGTGCTGCGCGCTTTTTGAAAAATCAGAAAACCGGCTTGTATGACATGCAGGATGTGTTGGGTCTTCGTGATTAGGCGCTGATTACTGAAATTGAAGTAGGCAACCAAGAAAAGAGTTGTACAAAATGAGTAAGGAATACGACTACCGCGTTATCGAAGCGGCAGCGCAAGCTGATTGGGAAAAAATGCAGGCCTATCGCGTTAGCGAGGATGCGCTTGATGCCAATGGAAACCCAAAGCCAAAATATTACGCTTGTTCGATGCTGCCTTACCCATCGGGAAAGCTGCATATGGGGCATGTCCGCAATTACACCATCAATGATGTGATGGCTCGCCAATTGCGTATGCAGGGATACAACGTACTGATGCCGATGGGTTGGGACGCATTCGGAATGCCGGCCGAGAATGCCGCGATTCAAAATGGCGTTCCGCCAGCCCAATGGACCTATCAGAACATTGCGTATATGAAAAAGCAAATGGCCGCGATGGGTCTTGCAATCGACTGGTCTCGAGAGATTGCAACCTGCAAGCCGGATTACTATCGTTGGAATCAGTGGCTTTTTTTAAAGATGTTGGAAAAGGGAATTGCCTATCGTAAGACCCAATTGGTGAATTGGGATCCAATCGACCAAACGGTGCTTGCCAATGAGCAGGTCATTGATGGGCGAGGCTGGCGTTCCGGCGCTTTGGTTGAGAAGCGGGAAATCCCTGGTTACTATTTAAATATCACTGCTTATGCAGAGCAACTGCTTTCCGGGTTGGATAACTTGGGATGGCCAGAACGCGTTAAGACCATGCAGCAAAATTGGATTGGAAAAAGCCGTGGCGTTCGGTTTGCCTTCCAGCATCAAATCCAAAATACGGATGGTCAGTTCATTCAGGGTGGGCAGCTTTACGTATTTACCACTCGCGCAGATACGATTATGGGTGTGACGTTTTGCGCAGTTGCAGCAGAGCATCCTTTAGCAACTCATGCGGCCGCAAGCAATTTTGAATTGGCCAGCTTTATCGAGAAGTGCAAAAAAGGCAGCGTTATTGAGGCCGATTTGGCAACCCAGGATAAAGAAGGGATGTTTACGGGTTTGTACGTGACGCATCCCCTGACAAAGGAGCCAATTCCGCTTTGGGTGGGCAATTACGTTTTGATGTCCTATGGTGATGGTGCGGTGATGGGCGTTCCTGCTCATGATGAGCGGGACTTTGCATTTGCCTTGAAGTACGATTTATCCATTAAGCAAGTGGTGGTTCTCAAGGGGCCATCAGCGATGTTTAATCCCACGCGTTGGGAAGATTGGTATGCGCAAAAAGACAATATTGAATGCATCAATAGCGGCAAGTACGATGGCCTATCGTATTCTGAGGCGGTGAGTGCTGTAGCAACAGACCTTTCGGCAATGGGCATCGGGGAAATTAAAACAACCTACCGTTTGCGCGATTGGGGGGTATCCCGCCAACGGTATTGGGGCACTCCGATTCCGATCATTCATTGTGGCGATGATCAGCATCCGGGCTGTGGTGCAGTTCCGGTGCCTGAGAAGGATTTGCCGGTCGTATTGCCAGAGGATTGCGTACCGGATGGTAGCGGGAATCCATTGAATAAGCGCGCGGATTTTTTAAACGTGCCTTGCCCCCAATGCGGCAAACCTGCTCGTCGTGAGACCGATACGATGGATACGTTCGTAGATTCGTCATGGTATTTCATGCGATATACAGGGCCGGACTCGGCATCCATGGTGGATAAACGCAATGCCTATTGGATGCCGATGGATCAGTACATCGGTGGTATTGAGCATGCGATTTTGCATTTGCTCTATGCGCGCTTTTGGACAAAGGTTATGCGGGATTTAAATGTCATTGCGTTTGACGAGCCATTCCAAAATTTATTGACTCAGGGAATGGTGTTGAATGAAACGTACTATTGTGAAGATGCCTCTGGAAAAAAAACGTGGTTGAACCCTCTTGATGTGGAATTAAGTCTAGATGAAAAAGGTCGCCCGACCGGAGCCACGCTCAAGAGCGATGTACCGAGCGATATTGCCAAGGCTACTGCAGGCAATCCAGTGGTCATAGGTGGCGTTGAAAAGATGTCCAAGAGCAAAAACAATGGCGTAGACCCGCAGGCATTGATTGATGCGTATGGGGCGGATACTGCGCGGTTGTTCACGATGTTTGCTGCGCCACCCGAACAGCAACTTGAGTGGTCCGGTGCTGGAGTGGAGGGTGCGTCGCGCTTTTTGCGACGCCTTTGGGTATATGCCAGCAGTCAGGCGCAGGCCATTGGTATGGCAAGTGCGGATCTACCAAACGAATTGAATGAGGCAGAAAAGGAGTTGCGTCGTGAAGTGCACGCGATATTAAAGCAAGCCAATTTTGATTATCAGCGGCGCCAGTACAACACGGTTGTTTCAGCGGGCATGAAAATGCTGAATGCGCTTGAGCCAATTAAGCTTGGTGATGGCGCAAGAGTGAGGCCGTTGGTTTTGCGTGAATGCTTAGGAATCTTGTTGCGGGTGCTGTATCCGGTGGTGCCTCACTTGACGCATGTTTTATGGCAGGAGATGGCGTTTTCTGAAAATGGGAAGTCCATCCTAGACGCTCCATGGCCAGATGTGGATGAACAGGCGTTGGTTCAAACCGAGATTGCGTTGGTATTGCAGATCAACGGAAAGTTGCGTGGGGAGATTCGTGTTCCCGTTGATTGTGCGAAGGATCAAATCGAAACCTTGGCATTGCAAAGTCCGGCAGCATTAAAAGCGCTAAATGGGATGAAAGCAAAGAAAATCATTGTTGTACCAGGTCGGTTGGTCAATATTGTCTGCTAAGCATGGTATGTTGAAGCAGTGCGTAGTTGTCAATGCAGGTTGGTGAAAGATGAAAGTGATTGGGATGCGCAATAAATCGAATGTGTCGGCGATGCAGTTAGAACCGCAGGCGGAAACTCGAATTGAACTGGGTAACAGTTCTAGGCGGTTTGCATTGCGTTGCTTGACCTTGTTGCCGTTCATGCCATTGGCAGCTTGTGGTTATCGGATGCGTGGCATGGTTGCTTTGCCCTTTAGTGTGGTGGCCATTTCTGGCAATCCTTCCCCTCTTTTGCGTACCGACATAGAGCGGGCAGTGTTAACCGGGACCGATGCAAAGGTCGCTGTAAGTTCGAAAGATGCCGATTTGGTCATCGAAATATTGGGTGAAACGTATGGCCGTGAAATTTTGGCGTACAACTCCAATGGTCAAATTTCAGCCTATCGGTTAAATATTCAAGTTGCTTTTCGGGCCTTTGATATGGCCGGGGAGGAAGTCGTTCCGGAGTCGACGTTATACATTACGAGGGACATGGACTTTTCCGTATCCACGGTACTTGCTACCGATGCCCAAACGGTGCAGTTTGTAGGTCTTATGCGCGCCGATTTGGCGGTTCAAATATTGCGACGGGTTTCTGCGGAGTCCAATCGACCAGCGGCATCGAAACGGTTTTGAAGCAATATGGTTAAAGGCGAAGCGCTACAGTCCCATCTGGTTTCTTTAACCAAGGCGAGTGCGTTAGGACAGGGTCGAAGCCAAGAACGGTTTCATTCCTTGTATGTATTTAGCGGCGATGAGCCGTTGCTCATGATGGAAGGAATTGATGAATTACGCGCTTGTGCTCGGAAAAATGGTTTTACAGAGCGCGAAGTGTTAATGCACGAGCGGGGTTTTGATTGGTCCGCTTTGATGAATGCCGGCCAGACGATGTCGTTGTTTGGCGATAAGCGCTGGGTGGAGTTGCGCATTCCTACCGGCAAGCCGGGTAGAGATGGTGCCGAGGCCCTTAAGCAGTTTGCCCAGCAACTCAATTCACAGACAGTGGGATCAGAAGGTCCCGAGACGATCGTGTGCATGGTGTTGCCCAGGCTGGATGCAAAGACAAAAAGTTCTGCATGGTTTAGTGCATTGGACGAAGCGGGGATGGCGGTTCAGATTGATGCCTTAGAGCGGACTCGATTGCCTGCTTGGGTATCCGAGCGTTTAAAAAGACAAGGCCAAGAGGTTGAAGCAGGAGAGCATGGTCGTCGCTCTTTGAATTTCATCGTCGATCAGGTTGAAGGCAATCTGATTGCAGCCCATCAAGAGATTCAGAAACTCGGGTTATTGTACCCATTAGGGGTTTTAACCGAAGAGCAAATTCGTTTGGCAATTTTGAAGGTGGCCCGTTATAACGTTTTTGAATTGACCGAGTCCATGTTGAGCGGAGATTTGTCGCGGCTCAATACCATGATTGATGGTTTAAAGGGGGAGGGCGAGGCGTTGCCTTTGATCCTGTGGAGCGTGACCGAGGAGCTTAGGCTACTATGTAAACTGAAGGTCGCTAGCGCTAGGGGTGAATCGGTGCAGCAATTAATGCGCACTTACCGTATTTGGGGTTCAAAAGAAAAGTTGTACCCGTCCGCCTTAAAACGCATTCGTACCACGCAATTGAATCAAGCGGTTCAGATAGCCGCAGGATTGGATCGACAGGTCAAGGGCTTACATGCCCCGGAATTACCGGCTGACCCATGGGATGGATTGCGTTTATTGGGAAGGGTGTTGCACTAAAGGCGCAAATACGGTGGGGTATCGCTGGGCAAGATTGGTTAAAAGTGATTGGTAGGGTAAAAGCAAATAATGGATTTATCGATTAAACAAGTGATGCAGGATATCGGTCAACGTGCTCGCGTTGCCTCTCGTGCCATGGCGCGCGCATCAAGCGAGCAAAAAAACCAAGCTTTGTTAAAGATTGCCGCATTGGTACGTCAACAAGCAACACGGATTTTGTCCGCCAATCAAGTGGATGTTGATCGCGCTAAAGCAAATGGTCAAGACGATGCGTTCATTGACCGCCTGACCATGACTACTCAAACCATTGAGGGGATGGCGTTGGGTTTAGAGCAAATCGCCTCTTTGGAGGATCCGATTGGAAAAATCAGCGCTCTTAAAAAACAAATGTCCGGAATTGAGTTGGGGCAAATGCGCGTGCCGCTTGGTGTCATTGGAATTATTTATGAATCTAGACCCAATGTCACGATTGATGCCGCCGCCCTTTGCCTTAAATCCGGTAACGCAGTGATTTTGCGTGGCGGATCGGAGGCGATTCAATCGAACACCCTTCTTGCCCAATTCATCCAGGAAGGCCTAGTCTTTGCGCGGTTGCCGATGGATGCTGTCCAGGTTGTTGCGACTACCGATCGCAGTGCTGTGGGTGAAATGATTACGATGACACAGTTCATCGACGTCATTGTTCCTCGCGGCGGGAAAAGCCTGATAGCCCGCTTGATGGCCGAGGCTCGGGTCCCGATGATTAAGCATTTGGATGGTATTTGCCATACGTATATTGATGCCGATGCCGATGCCGATCTGGCGGTTCGGGTTTGCGACAATGCCAAAACCCAACGCTATGCCCCTTGCAATGCAATGGAAACGCTATTGGTCAACGAACGGATTGCTGAAACCGTATTGCCACCCCTTTGTAAAATCTACCAAGACAAAGGCGTTGAGTTGCGAGTCGACGCAAAAACAAGAGCCACACTGGAAAAGGCCGGCTTTCACGGTTTGGTCGATGCCAATGAGGCGGATTGGCATGCCGAGTATTTGGCGCCCATTTTGTCTATTAAAACGGTCGCTGATATTGATGAGGCGATGGATCATATCGATCGATATGGAAGCAAACATACCGATGCGATTATTACTACGAATACAAATCGGGCAGATCGATTCTTGCGCGAAGTGGATAGCGCAAGCGTCATGGTCAATACAAGCACCCGTTTTGCCGATGGTTTCGAGTACGGCCTTGGCGCCGAGATTGGCATTTCAAATGATAAGCTGCACGCGCGAGGTCCCGTAGGCTTAGAAGGGCTAACCTCATTGAAGTACGTTGTGATTGGTCATGGTGAAATTCGAACGTAATCTCAAGGTGGAATATTAATAATGGGCAATCCCTATCTCATAGCAAAAACTTTGCATATTGTTTTGGTCGCATCCTGGTTTGCGGGCTTATTTTATTTGCCGCGCATTTTTGTTAACTTGGCGGAAGAAAACAATGCGGAAAGCTATGCTCGCTTGCTAGGGATGGCTGATCGGCTCTTTCGCTTTATGACGATTTTGATGGTTCCGGCGCTATTACTAGGCCTGTTCTTGTGGTTGTATTTTGGAATCGGTGCCGGCGTTGGTTGGATGCACAGTAAGTTGTTTTTTGTCGTATTGGTTTTGGGGTATCACCATGCCTGCTTTCTTTTGCTAAAGAAATTTCGCCAAGGTATCAATACCCATTCGCATGTTTGGTACCGGTGGTTTAATGAAGCACCGGTTATTTTGCTGTTGGTGATCACGGCCCTCGTGGTGATGAAGCCATAATTATTTATTTTTTGGATTGCAAGGCCCATGAGATTTTTTGTAGTTTGCCCAGGCGGGCTTGAGGCCGCGCTTGCACAGGAACTTTCCCAAATTGCAGGGCGTCCCGACTCTAAGGCGTTGGGATCCTGGGTAATTGATCCTACTCCCACAAGCCCTACCGGTGGTGTCGGTCTTGCGGCCCCGCTATCTGCTGCAATGGCTTTGAATTTGCATTCGCGGATTGCCAGTCGCGTCCTTTTGCAATTGGCCGAAACAACCTATCGGCAAGAGGAGGACTTGTATCGGCTTGCCAGTGGATTGGCTTGGGAGGAGTGGTTTGGTCATCAGCAAACACTGCGTGTGGATGTGACTGCCCACCGATCCCCGTTGAAGAGCCTAAATTTTGCTACCTTGCGAATCAAAGATGCGATTGTGGATCGCTTGCGTGAGGTTAGTGGGGATCGGCCAAGTATCGATACGGCCTTCCCGGATGTTCGTGTTCAAGCGCATTTGACCGCAACGCATGTGGCGATTTATTTGGACACTTCCGGAGAGGCATTGTTTAAGCGAGGTTGGCGCGATGAAAAGGGTGATGCCCCTTTAAAGGAAAACTTGGCTGCGGGTATTTTAGCCATTACGGGTTGGCAACCTTCGCAGGCCTTATTTGATCCCATGTGCGGTAGCGGAACCTTTTTAATCGAAGCGGCTCAAGTGGTCTTAGGTATACCCCCTGGAGCAATTCGCGCGGGTTTGTATTCTGCTGATGGGAAGGATGCCAAGCCAAGCAGGGTGGCCTATCGACCACTGGTTACAGCCGTTCATGGCTTTGGGTTCCAGCGATTGAAACCGTTTAAAACCGGTGCTGAAGAAAAAAGGTGGGGCGCCATCAAGGATGCGGCGTTATTGGAGATGCTGGAAAAACGACAGCAGTATCCCGATGCCAAGTCGCTATTCATCAGTGGCAGCGATATCAATGAGAAATTGGTTTCCATGTGCAAGGGAAATTGGCAGCGAGCGCAGTTGCCGGACCTGCCAGTGATTCGTCAAGTCGATGCGTTGGCATCAAAGCCGCCTAGAGCCCTCTTGGGGGTCAATGGTGAAAAACTGTCTGGGATTGTGTTGCTCAATCCACCATATGGCGAACGATTGGTGATTAAGGGCGGTCGAGGTTCAGAAAGGCAGAACGACGATCGAGAGGGATCTCAACAGAATGACGACGAGTATCCCATTGAGGATAGTTACAGTCAAAACTTAGAAACCGGTAGGCAAAATGCCAAACGCTCTAGTCGAGATTCATTGAAGCGACTTCAAGCCCAAGAAGAGCAAGACCCCTTATTTGTGGAGTTCCTGAGGCAGTTTGGACAGCACCTAAAGGACGTATTCGGCGGTTGGAGTGTCTTTGTATTGACTGCAGATATGGCGCTTCCGGGGCAGTTGCGCATCAAGGAGTCCAAGCGAACCCCATTATTTAACGGCCCTTTAGAGTGCCGCCTCTTTAAGTTTGAAATGCACGAGAAGAGGGCTTCCGTTTCTGAATCCGAACGGTCGTAAAATAGCGCTTTATTGAAAAAGGTAGATGATTGCAATGGAATTTAGAACCTACATGTGCTTAATTTGCGGTTGGATTTATAGCGAGGAACTTGGCCTTCCAGACGAGGGAATTGCGCCCGGGACATTATGGAAGGACGTTTCGGCGGACTGGACTTGTCCTGAATGCGGCGCTCGCAAGGAAGACTTTGAAATGGTTTCGATTTGATTTGCAATTTATTGATCTAAGGAATGGCCGTGGGAAAGAACGAGGTTTTATTTGAGCGCGCTCAAAAGACGATTCCGGGAGGGGTCAATTCCCCGGTGCGTGCATTTCGTCAGGTGGGTGGTGTTCCACGATTCGTACAAAAAGCCCTAGGGCCGTATTTTTGGGACGCAGAAGATCGGCGCTTTGTTGACCTCATCATGTCATGGGGGCCGATGATTGTTGGGCATGCCCATCCTGAAGTGGTCGAGGCAGTGAAAAAGGCAGCAGAAACCAGTTTTAGTTACGGCGCGCCCACCGAGGTGGAGATTGAGTTGGCCGAACGAATTTGCAGTCTGATGCCAAGCATTGAGCAAGTGCGAATGGTGTCCAGCGGGACCGAGGCGACGATGAGTGCATTGCGGCTTGCACGAGGCTATACCGAGCGCGATCTGATTATTAAATTCGAAGGGTGCTACCACGGTCACGCAGACAGCTTATTGGTGAAGGCGGGCTCTGGTTTATTGACGTTTGCGGATTCGACGCAAAATGCACCCTCTTCGGGAGGAGTTCCTCAGGATTTAGTGAAGCACACATTGGTCCTGCCCTATAACGATGTGGCCGCCATTGAATCGGCTTTTCAGTTGCGCGGCAATGAAATTGCCGCGGTGATCTTAGAACCGGTTGCCGGGAATATGAATTTGATCCGTGCCAAACCGGAATTTTTATCGTCCATTCGAAGACTCACGGAGCAATACGGCAGCGTATTGATATACGACGAAGTGATGACAGGTTTTCGGGTGGCTTTGCATGGCGCCCAGTCTTTGCAGGGGATTGTTCCTGACCTTACTTGCCTAGGCAAGGTAATGGGCGGTGGGATGCCCATGGCTGCATTTGGCGGAAAAAAAGCCATTATGTCCAAGCTAGCCCCTTTGGGCAGCGTGTATCAAGCGGGTACGTTGTCCGGCAATCCGGTGGCTGTTGCTGCCGGTTTAAAAACCTTAGAAATTGTTTCGCGCCCAGGCTTTTACGAGTGCCTTACCGGGCAGACTCAAAAATTAATGTCGGGTTTGCAGAAAATTGCGGATAAGGCAGGCATACCTTTTGCTACTGATAGCGTTGGCGGAATGTTTGGAATGTATTTTGCCAAGAGCGTGCCGACTTCATATGCCGAAGTGACTCAGACAAATGTTGAGACCTTCAAGAGGTTCTTCCACGCCATGCTGGATGAAGGCGTGTATTTGGCCCCTTCTGCATACGAAGCAGGGTTTACTTCCATAGCACACGACAACCTGGTTTTAGAAGAAATTTTTGCCGCTGCAGAGAAATCGTTTCAAGGTCTTTGATGCGATTAATGGGGTAGTGGTTGCGACGCGTTACATCCTCATTGGGTGGTCGTAACCGTCAACCTGAATTAATTGAAACGGAATTTTTGTTTTCATTTTGCGTTTGGGAATCTCCATTGCGCTGAGCTTGCCTCCCCAAACGCATCCAGTATCCAATCCTACGACATTTTGGTATTTGACCAGACCGAGAGTTGACCAATGGCCAAAAAAAATACGGAGGCTTTTTGTTTTTCGGTTTGGAATCTTAAACCAGGGCAGGTAACCAGCAGGTACCGTATCCAATCCTTCCTTGGTGTCAAATTCCATTTTTCCGTCTGGGGTGCAAAAACGCATTCGAGTAAGCGCATTCGTAATGACGCGTAAACGATCAGATCCCTTTAAAGATCCATTCCACTGGTTGGGAATATTGCCGTACATATTGGTCAGGAATTCTTTATGGGATTTTTTTCGTAATGCTTTCTCCACCTCATGGGCGCATTCCAAGGTAGTAGTGAGATCCCATTGGGGCAGTACACCCGCATGCACCAACAGCACCTTTCCATTACTCAGCGCCATCGGCCGATGGCGTAGCCAATCAATCAACTCTGCTCGATCTGGGGCTTTCAAAATATCGTCCAATGTATCCAGAGCCTTTGGGCCGCGCAACCCCGCATCCCTTGCTAAGAGATTGAGATCGTGATTTCCCAAGATGCATTCAACATGCCCCGCTTCTTGCCAGGACTTCAGGCGCCTTAGAGTGCCTAGGGAATCGGGCCCACGATTTACGAGGTCGCCAAGGCAGATCATTTTTGATCCAAGGGGAAGTTTGGCTACCAAATGATCCAGCGATGATGAGCAACCTTGGATATCGCCAACAGCGTAAATTTTCGACATTGGACTATCTTAAAGGGCTTTTGTGAAATAGGAATAAATGGCGGCAAGATTTGGCGCTAGGCAGATTCTTTGAGTGTTGGTTTTTTCACAACGCTGTAGCGGATCAAGGTTTTATTTCTCGCCTCGTTATGATCGACGATGGGGAAAGGGTAGTCACGGCCCAGTAAGATTCCAGCGGCTTCCAATTCAAGTTGACTGGATTGCCAAGGTGCATGGATCGATTTTTTCGATAGCTTTTCCAAGACTGGTAAATAGCGTCGAATGAACTTGCCATCAGAGTCAAATTTCTCAGACTGGGTAGTGGGGTTGAATATGCGAAAGTACGGCTGCGCATCGCACCCTGAAGAAGAGGCCCATTGCCATCCGCCATTATTGGAGGAAAATTCAAAATCATTTAACTGTTCCGCAAAATACGCTTCGCCCCACCGCCAATCGATACCCAGATCTTTGCAGAGAAAACTGGCTACAACCATCCGTAGGCGGTTGTGCATGTAACCGCTTTGATTCAGTTGATGCATGGCCGCATCAATGAGCGGATAACCCGTGCGGCCTTCGCACCATGCCGTAAATAGTTTTTGAGCGAAAGGACCGCTTTCCCATTGAATGGTGTCGTAATCGGGCTTAAATGAAGTGCCATTGGCAAGTCGGGGATGGTTGGCTAGAATCATAAAATAAAAATCGCGCCAAATCAGCTCGCTAAGCCATATTGTTGCCCCAAGGCTTCCTAAAAGCATGCGTCGGTGCGCCTCTCTGATAAGGCCGCGAATCGAGAGCATGCCAAAGCGAAGGTGGGTAGAAAGGTAGCTCACACCCCTTATCGCGGGAAAATCACGACCAATCTGGTATTGATCGATGCGATCGAGGAATATTTCGAAAAGCGCTGCACCACCGTCAGGATTGGGCGGTAGATGGCTTTCGATTCCCGTTGAAGAAAATCCCAGGCTCGATAATGAGGGAATGCCCATGTCGAGTGTTTTGGGGATGGCGGCAAATTGACCGGGTTTAGCAGCGCAGTCAAAAGGCGCCAGATCGATGGCTTGCAGTTTTTTTAACCAAGCATTTTTATAGGGAGTAAATATTGAAAAGACGGTATTCGAGTTTGTCAAAACCTCTTTTTCCTCAAATATGACCTGATCCTTGTAATGCCTAAACCCAATCTGAAAGTTTTGTAGCGCTTTTGCAACGCTCAGATCTCTGGCAACGGCCATGGGTTCGTAATCGCGATTTGCAAATACCGCATCAACGCCCAGGGCGTTAGCCAGTTGTGGAATCAGGTCGATAGGCTTTCCAAAGACAGCAATCAGCCCTCCACCTTGTTTTCGCAGTTCACCATCTAAGGCATGAAGCCCTTGCCAGATAAAGTCAACACGGCGATCCAGTCTTAGCCCTAGACCATTTTTCTTTCCGTTTAAGAGGGGCGCAAGGATCTCTTTATCGAAAATAAAGGCAACCCAAACGCGATCATGACTCTCCAATGCATGATGGAGGGCAGCATGATCGTGCAGTCGCAGGTCTCTACGGAGCCAGACAAGGGCTTTTTTCATGAACGCTATCTTATGACCAATTGCAAAGATACGCTGGAATCTATTTGGAAATTCGGTAAAATGGATCAACATGAGCCCGGCCAATAAAGCCCCACCAGAAGCTTTTCCAGCTTCAGACCCAGCGTCTCAGATTTTCTATTCCGCAAACCATTTGGCCAATCAGTTTTTGTTGGCAATGCCTGGCATGGTCGATGACCAATTTGCTGGTTCAGTAGTCTATCTTTTTGAGCATAACGATAGAGGTGCAATGGGCTTGGTTATTAATCGCCCCACCGATCTGAATTTGGTTGCACTATTTGACAAAATTGAGCTCCAGTTGGAAATTGCCCCCCTTTTAGAGCAACCGGTGTATTTTGGCGGGCCGGTGCAAACGGAGAGGGGATTTGTTTTGCATGAACCCATGACTGAAGAAGTGTATACATCATCCCTTTCGATACCAGGCGGTCTGACCATGACGACCTCTAAGGATGTATTGGAAGCGGTTGCCAAGGGCGATGGTCCTAAGAAGTTCATATTAACGTTAGGTTATGCCGGTTGGAGTGCGGGACAATTGGAAGAGGAAATTGCGCTCAATGGTTGGATGAATGTGCCGGTGCCACGAGATCAAATGGCCGAAATTATTTTTGATACGCCTGCTAGTCAACGTTATCAACGTGCCATCAATTTTCTGGGGTTTGATTTATCCGTCCTTTCGGGGGATGCCGGGCATGCCTGAGGCCTTGGAGGTCATGGCCTTTGATTATGGAACGCGTCGAATCGGTATTGCCATTGGCAATACGTTGATGCAAACCGCTCAACCGTTGCGGGTAGTTTCCGCAACGAACGAAACAGCCCGTTTTCAGGCGATTGATATGCTGCTAAAGGAGTGGCAACCCCAGTTGCTGGTTGTTGGGCTGCCTTACCATCCTGATGGTGCTGAGCATGAAATGACTGGACGTGCGCGTCGCTTTGGCAATCAATTAAACGGCCGATTTAAACTGCCGGTTGAGTGGGTGGATGAACGTTATACCTCCGTAATTTTAGAAGGCGATCCCGATGTAAGGGACAATTTAGACTCTGAATCGGCTTGTTTGATTTTGGAGCAATTTTTTTGCGAAAAGGCAGCAAAAGACAGGATTTAAAAAGATTAGGAAGGTTTGAGATGGACGCAGAATTGCTGTATTCGAAATTACTGGCCGATTTGCAAAAACGGTGTTCGTCATCAGGTATCGACTCGTTTGAATTGGCGGGTTTGGCAATGGGCGGTGCGTGGATTGCTGAACGTTTAGCGCAGGACTTGGGGCTGGCAAGGTATGGGGTGATTAACGTGGCATTTCATCGAGATGATTACGCCGAGAAAGGGATGACGGCTGCCCGCACCGCAAAGACGATGCCTACCCATTTACCATTCGATGTCAATGGCGCAAAGGTGATCTTGATCGACGATGTGTTGTTTACCGGCAGAACCGTTCGCGCGGCTTTAAACGAGCTATTTGATTTTGGTCGGCCGGATCGGGTGGAACTCATGGTCTTGGCAGACCGTGGCAAGCGCGAGCTTCCGGTGTCAGCGGATTTTGTTGGGCAATACGTGGAATTGCCCGATGAAAAAATCCTAGCATTGGAAAGGGATAGCAACAACCAATTTCAGTTTCAGCTTGAGGATCGAGAGTCATGAATCAATTTAACGCTGCCGGCGATCTGACCCATTTGCTTACCTTGGAAGGTTTGCCAAAAGAGCAGATCGTTTATATCCTCGATACGGCCAAGCAGTTTGTCAGTATTACGGATCCTTCGCGAGAGGTGAAAAAGGTGCCGCTACTGAGGGGAAAAAGCGTATTCAATCTTTTTTTTGAAAACTCGACCCGCACCCGCACCACATTTGAAATTGCTGCAAAACGCCTTTCAGCCGATGTGATTAATTTGGATATCTCTACGTCATCGACTGCAAAAGGCGAAAGTCTAATTGATACCATCGACAATCTGATTGCCATGCAAGCGGATATTTTTGTGGTGCGCCATAGCGTTTCTCGTGCGCCGATTGAAATAGCCAATCACGTTCCGCCGCATGTGCACGTCGTGAATGCGGGCGACGGAAGCCATCAACATCCAACCCAAGGATTGTTGGATATGTACACCATGCGCCATTTTAAAAAAGATTTTAAAAAATTAAAGGTCGCCATCATTGGCGATGTTGTGCATAGCAGGGTTGCGAAATCCAACATTTCCGCGTTGACGACTTTGGGATGTTCGGATATTCGGGTGATTGGACCGGAAAGCTTGTTGCCAAGCGATTTGGATATGTTGGGTGTCAAGGTGTTCCATAGCGTAGAAGAAGGCATCAAGGATGTCGATGTGGTGATGACTTTGCGCATTCAGAAAGAACGGATGGAAGCGGGGCAAGTACCGGAGGGCGCAGCGTTTTTTGCGCAGTATGGATTGACGCCAGGGCGTCTTGCATTGGCAAAGTCGGATGCGATCGTCATGCATCCTGGGCCAATGAACCGCGGCGTGGAAATCGATTCAGCCGTAGCGGATGGACCCCAGTCGGTTATTTTGAATCAAGTGACTTTTGGTATTGCCATTCGAATGGCAGTAATGTCGATCGTTGCCGGCAACTAAGTGCCAAATCAACCATTCAATTCCTCTGCGGGTTCCCAATTGAAACAGGACGCGAAACGGAAGTGGTTAATCTTGTCTCACGGTTTCAATATGGACGGCAGGGCTGCAAGCCAAACCATTACCGACAAAATCCCCTATTTTTTGGATGCGCAAATTCAATTGACCGTATTTAGCGCGATCACCGGCACAAAAGATCAACGCTTTCCCCATAAGCAGTATTTGGCCTGGGGCCCGGCGGCTTTTCGATTTGATTTTCGCCATTGGGTGGCAAACCGATATGGTCGTGGCGCAGTGTATAAAATTTTCACACCGTTGGTTTCGATACTCTTGGCGCCATTTATTGCGCTTGAAAAATTGCTCCTTGGGTATTCCAGCCAATGGTCATGGGCATTCCCTGCATTTATCCATGGACTGTGTTTAATTCGTGCCAAGCAGGTGGGTTTGCTGTATTCAACCGGCGGTGCTTGGTCGGCCCATTTGGCTGCCTTATGGTTAAAGAAGGCAACCGGCATTTACTGGATTGCGGAGATTCATGATCCGTTGGTGATTCGTAGCGGTCCAGATGATCTGGGTTTTGAAAAACCCAGGCAACGGGATGCCCGTTTTCGTCAGTATTTAGAGGGGCAGATATGCCGTTATGCGGATGTGGTGTGGTGGTTTACGGATGGGGCATTGCATTACGCTAAAGTGCGTAACGAGAATCTAGGCAGCAAGCCCAATGCACAGGCGTTGGCGGTTCTGCCCGGTGCCGAACCCCCGATGAATGCATCTCCAGACAATCAACATGAGTATGGGCCATATTTGAATTTGTGCCATTTTGGTTCATTGGCAAACGATCGCTCCCTTTCCACAATATTGGAGGTTCTGGTTTATTTGTTTGTAAAGTATCCCGAAGCAAAAAATCGACTTCGCATCCATGCCTACGGGGCTGCTTTAGATCCGCTAACCAGGGAATCAATAGCCAAATTCAAATACGAGACTATTTTGACGGCCCATGGTCGAATAGAGAGGGATCCGCAAACCGGCAAGTCTGGACGGGAACAAATTGTCGAAAAAATGCAGCAGGCCGATGTGCTCATTTTGCTTCATGGGGATAGCGAATGGTGTGCCGAATACATTCCATCGAAATTTTACGAGTACTTATGGACCGGAAGACCCATCTGGGGAATTACGCACCGCAATCCTCAGTTGGACCGGATGATTGAGGAACGGGGTGCGTATCTGAGCCAAGAAGGTGACCCTACCTCCATTCAAAACGCACTTGAGAAAATTTGGCTGGATTGGCAGGCAAAAAGTCTGATTCAACCCAAATGGATGCCGATCGGGGTCGAACAGGCGGCGCAAAAGATCTTACAATTCACGCATTGTCAGAAAAACGAAGAGAAAACTTGAACGATATTGTTCTTTACTGCAAATCTTATCGAAGGGATTTCCTTCGTCTTAAGCGCTTGTTGGCTTCGTTGCAGGTTTGCAATTCCGATGAAATACCCTTTTATGTATCCACTCCAAAGACCGATCAATCGTTGTTATTGGAGATTGTGGGCGAGGCGGGGTATCAATGGGTTTCCGATGAAGAGATTATTGCCGCCAATCCTCGGGTCGAGACGGGGAAGTACCGGGGTATGCCAGGCGGTCTTGCCCAGGCGATTGTGAAATCGGAATTTTGGCGATTGGGACTATGCCAAAATTATCTGTGCATCGATTCCGATAGCGTGTTTATCCGGAAATTTACCAAGGCCGATTTTTTGGCAGTCGACGGGTATCCCTATACGGTCTTGCATCAAAATAAAGAATTTTTTCAATTGGCAACGAATCGAGGCCATTTGAAGGTAGAGCAAGATCTGCGCGCTGAGTCTGAACGGGTTAAGGCATTGCTTGGTCGAGTTGGCCCCAATTATTATTGTGCACCCGCACCGTTCATTTGGTCTGCCAAGGTTTGGGACTCCCTCGATCGAGAATACTTAAAGCCGAACGGGTTGACCCTGTGGGATGCTGTTACACCCCAGTATCCGGAAACGCTTTTGTATGGAGAGGCGTTGCTCCAGTATCAGGCAATCCCCATTAGGGCGATTGAACCGCTGTTTCGAATTTACCACTACGATTGGCAATTCTCCCTATCCAAGCGCTTAGGCGAGACGCAAGATAAGCTAAAGCAAAATTTTATTGGAGTGATTTATCAATCCAATTGGGAATCGGAACTGGATTTTGGTGCTTCAAATAAATCCGTTTTATCAAGATTGGTTAAGCGCTTAAAACGGTCCTTGCGCCATATTCAGAGCTATTTCTGATGGATTCCATTCAAGCATTGGTTATTTCCCTTGCAGGCTCGCATGAACGTCAGGAAAAGGTGCGATCTGAATTGGGCAAGACAAATCTGAAATGGCGATTTATGGACGCCATTCGGGGATCGACTTTGACGCAGACACCCAGAGAATATAACGCTGCAAAAGTCAAAAGACTGCTCGGTTTTGAACTGACCCCAAATGAAATTGGCTGCTTTCTTTCGCATAAGAAGGCTTGGCAGGAATGCCTTGCCAGCAATATTCCCACATTAATTTTTGAAGACGATTTTTATCTTTTGCCCCATTTTGAACGGTCCATCGATTTATTGATCAATCGTTTTGAGAATTGGAGTGCCATCAGGTTGCAGGGTTTGCATGCGGTGCGTCAGGAACTCATCGAAACTGTTGAAGGTGTGGATTTGGTAAGAAATATCGGCGATGCCGTAGGCGCAACCGCGTATTTGATCAAGCCCGACGTTGCCAAAAGATTGATTGAGGCTTCGGAAGAAATGTATGAACCCCTCGATCACTTTCTAGAGCATAGTCAAAAACACCATATTTCATTCTTAGCGATTAGACCTTATCCCGTGGGCATCACCGGAGTACCTTCAACGATCGCTGATAGGCCTGGTAGGGCTCCCATCAAAGGGCTTCTCAAGATTCGCAGATCAGTCTCTAGAATGATTGACCGATATTGCAGCAAAAACCCCTGGTTCCCAAATTAGCAATATCGTGTGAAATTTTGGCGGATTGCAAATCCTGCTTAGGAGTAGAGCTTTTTCTTGAGATTGCGAATTTTTCGTTCAAAGCGAAATTGTTGAATGGCAAGGCGGTCCAGTTTCGAGATGTGAATCTCCGATAACGGTTTACCTTGAATAAATACCTCGTCGAATTTATTCATGACCACTCTCGGTGAATAGAGTTCTGAGTAGGCATCCCAATTTTTTTCCGATTGGACGAGTCTGTTAAAGCCAAGGAAAATCTTCGATAAATCCTTTTTACCCTTGTAGAGTATTGCCTTATCGCCCAGGATTTCTATGTGACTTCTTTGTGGCGATAGAGCGTACGTGATTACCGGCTTTCCCTTAATGGAGAATTCGCCACAGGCCAATCCGAAACTTTCGCCGATGCCCCGGGCATGAATCATGCCGTCACAGGTGTTGATGAACTGAACCTTGTAAGTCATATCGGAATTGCCGGGAAGAAAAATGAGTCTGTCGTGATGATCAAACCGGTCGATGTTCATGAACAGGAAATACAGGTCCATTCGGGTTTTTAGGGCTCTTCGCACTTCCTCTTTTGCGAACTCAAGATTAAAGCTGTCTGACCCTCCGTAGCAGCCAATCACCGTAGCGGCCTTCGGAATATTGAGTTGATTTCTTAGATCCCCATCGTGATCGGGTAAATGAATCATGTGCGGTACGTAAGGAATTTTGTTATTGGAGTATTCCTTAGAAAGCCAGCCTGAGACAAAGGCATATTTATCCCCATGAAACTCTTCCGGCTTAGTAGGAAATACGGCGTGGATCAACGCAGGCGATGCTTGGCATATGACGCCATCCCTTTCGCCCGATTTAATAAAGTACGTCAGATCGATCTTTTCCGATTCTATGAGTTGGTTCAGTTGATCATTCCCATCATAGGGGTAGAGCTTGAACTTGCTGGAGAATTTTTCAAGCACCGAGGGGGTGACGGGATTTTTCTTCTGATAAAAAATCACCGACTCGTTATTCAGTAATGCCTCGTTGTAATGGGCATAGTCGAATAAGGCGATTTCGGTTCCCCGAAGGGATAGGCCATTGGTATGAAATCCAATTTTCATGGACCGTCTTTAGGAAAGCGCATCTTCAAGAATGTTTTTCACAAATCCTTGAAAAGGCAGAATGCTGGGCGAATTCAAGATCAAAGGCTGGTCGGCATACGCCCCCAGCATTTTTGGAGAGTTGATGATTTCGGCCAAAGGGGAATAATCGCACCAGGTCATCGGCGCAAGGTTGATAAAGGCCTGGGGATTAAAGTCAACCCGAACATTTTCATCGGTCCAACTGATCGGCAGGCAATCGGAAAAAAAGGCTTCGGGAATTTTTTCCGTGCAATAACCGGGGTACATGCCATTTTCAGGGCAAAGGTTAAAGGCGAATTCGCTTAAAAGATCCTTTTTTAAGAATCCGCTTTCGTGGTGGTCGAGAATTTTTTCATTAAAGTACGGACCAAAACCCGATACGGGTATGACTTTCTGTACGGCTTCAAGAAGAGTTTTACGGGGCTCTCTAAGATGGGAGCTTAGGAATACAGCCTTCCTATTCTTTTTTATAAAAGCCAAGCCAAGGGGTTGCATTAATCGCTTGAGATCCAATAGCTGACCATAACGAGGGTTGCGATTGCCGTTAATCCCCTCGTGAGACCAATCAATGGTTTCCATCCAATAGGGAAGCCGATAATGCCGCTTGGGGGCGATATTCAAATCGTAGGAGATGGAATAATCGGCGGCGACAAAATCGTGACGAACATTTTCAGCGCTATGGAATAGCTTTAAAGGTGGGTTTTGCCTTCCCGGCAACCCTTGCAAAACCAATTGATCAATGGCGCCAACGGCCTGGCGAAGGGGTCTTGGGCACCACCGATACTTCTTGGGGTGGGGATTGGCAAAGGGTCCCACGATCAGAATATCCGAGCAATTGGGTTTCACCCAATCAATTTGGTATCCCAGGCTTTGGGCGATAATTGGGAATAAGCTGGTCTTGTAGTCGCTTGGACAACCAATTGTCGAAAATCTTACACTTCTCATTCCTTAATACTAATTTATTTTATGCCCCAGTATTCGATTGCCATAACCACCTTTGATAAGCGTTTTGAGTCATTTTTGGTGCCATTGATTATCCAAATCAAGAATCAACGTCCAAATGTTGAGGTAATCGCGATGGTAAACGGACCTGCCCAAGGGGAGTTTGACGATGGTTATCGATCAAAGCTATTGGAATTTGCCTCAAAGTACCCAGGAGTTTATCCAAGCATTTTTCCCAAATTTCAGTCTTTGGCAAAAATGTGGAATCGAGGGGCTCTAACCGCTAGCCAATCCCATGTGTTGATACTGAATGACGATTTGGAGTTGGGAGCGGATACAACTGGATGTTTTTTTGATGGTCTAGAGGCGGCCATGTCCACCAACACCAAGACATTTAAGATTAACGGGAGTTTTTCCCATTTTCTTTTAAGTAAGGCTGAATTGATCGAGGTTGGTTTTTTTGATGAGAGGCTCTTGGGTCTTGGCGAAGAGGATGGCGATTTTTTTTGGCGTTATTACAAAAAATACGGGCATGAAATCGCCAGCGTCGATCTTCCCCTCATTACAAACGTGCAATCCGATTTGGCGGATGAAGGGTATACGAAAGGCATTCGTACGGCTTCAAAATTTAATCGGGACTTTATTCAAAGTGTGAAATACAAGCCATCACTTCTGGGCGGCTACAGAGGCATGTTTGACCAAAAAGTCACGAAGGTTCTGGAAGACGAAAAGCAGTATCCATATGAAAGTTTTTATCTAGAAAATATAAAAAAACTGTAAAGGGATGTTGCGACGAATGCGCCCTTTAGGCAGTACCCATCTTTGAACATATGAGACTTGATAAATACAAAACCCCGGATTGGCTGCTGACGCTCGATTGTCTGGCTTTTATCGTCATGGGTTCGGTGTCCATCATTCAAAATACAATTTTTTTGAGAAACATGGCCCTTACCGTCGGCGCAGGAATCGGCGCATACCTGGTTTATCGAAATCGGCATAATTTAATGAGCTCGAAGGCTTATCCCATTGCCCTGATAGCCTTGCTGTTTCTTTGGATGCTTTTGCATTACCTGTTTTTTAGTACCGATGTAGCCTCTCAATATCGAGAGTTAACGGGCATCTGGAAGAGGATCCTGTTGGCGTTTATTTTTGCATTGGGTCTCGGGTTGTCGGTTTCCAAAGCGAGTAGATTCAATCTCCACCTGATTCTAGTTGGGTTTGGCGCAACGATTATTGTGTATTACCTGCGACTAATAATTAATGCAGTTGGATTAAGCGATTTATCCATCTTTTTTACGCTCAATTATTTAAGACCGGAATTACCCCAGTACATTCCTAAATATTACCTGACGGTATTTGTGATGCCGATGGTTGCGATCGCCTACTACGGTTTGTCGCGCTTGTTTGCGAGCACTCATAAATACAAACACGGGTTAATTTTATTATTGATCGTTTTGCTGGCGGCGGCCTTATACATTTTTTATAAGAGCAACAATCGAAACGGGGTGTTGTATTTCTTATGCATTACGTTATTTTTCCTTGGCCAAGTTGTCCTGAGGAATTACAAAAAGTTTCATTTCAAGAATGCGCTTTTTCTCGTTGCCATTGCCCTGCTACTGGTAACCGCATTTAAGTCGATGTCCATCATACAAAGGAATGGGGATAGCAAATCCTCCTGGAGCAGTTATATGGCGGATGCAAAAGTCGCCATCAATTTTGATCGCTTCGATCGATGGAAGTATTCCGAGAATGAGGACGTTTATCCTTACCCTGAGAATGAATATGGCGTACCCGTAAACCCTTCCAATTACGATCGGGTTGCCTGGGGTATTAAAGGGGTTGAGTTGGCAGTAGAAAATCCTCTTGGGTATGGCTTGCTTATCAATTCCTTTGGGGAACTGGCGAAAAAGAAGTGGCCGGAGTCGACCTTAAACCATTCCCATAGCGGGTGGATTGACCTTGCCTTAGGGTTGGGAATACCGGGGTTGCTGTTAATTTTGGCTTCGGTGGGTTTTGCCGTTGCCAATAGCATGAGATCGACGACTGTGTATGGAAGGGCCGGGGCCTGGGTGTTATTGGCGATGTGCATGGTATTTGTCTCTTCTGAGGCGGCGGAAAGAATTCTGTTTGACTACTTCGTATTTCTAATTACGTTCTTTGCTGCAATTACCGTCAACTCCGATTAAGACATGAGCATTTCATTCCACATATTGAATGTATTGGTCGGCATGATGAATGCATTCAAAGGTCAGCAATATCGGTGTATGGCAGTAAACCGGGTAACGCTAATCTATGATCAAAACTACGATGTGGTCATTCGGGATTATTATTCCTACATTAAAGACCTCTTGTTGTTGGATCTAAACAATTGCAATAAACGGTGTGTCGTATTGCTGGATTTAAAATACGGTTCATTTTTAAAGCACCTCTTTCCCTGTGTTCGTGTGTCCCTCCAGATTGAGCATACTTTGGTTAAACCGGGCGCTAGAGGAAGTGGTAACGCCCTTTCGGGTGATTTGAAAATGCTCGATAGCCAAGAAAAATACTTGGTTCGGGTTGCCAATTTGGAAAAATTGGAAAAAGCCGACATCGTTATCGACTACAGTCGAATCAACCTACTCAATGTAAAAAGTTCCGCCCAATATACCGATTTGGCAGAAAAGTCGTTTTCCATCAGTCCAGCGGTCTATGCGATGGATCCTGAAAATTTCATGAATGGCTCGACCAGGGTTTTTGACACCATTACTACGTTTGGTAATCCCAATGAGAGCCGAAGAAAAGCATTTTTGGAGGAGCTTAGAAGGCGCAATATACCGTTTGAAAATGTGAACAATACGTTTGAAAATGTCGATAGCCTATATCAAAAGACAAAAATCCTGATCAATATCAGGCAGACTGACCATCATGACACTTTGGAGGAGCTTAGGGTATTGCCTGCTCTTCGGTGCGGGGTTATCGTCATCAGTGAGATTGCCTCTTACTGTGAATTGACAAGGTATGCAAAATTTGTCATTTGGGGGAAACTGGAAGAGTTGCCGGATCTGGTTTTATCCGTTCAAAGGAATTATGCAGAGGTGCATGCATCCATTTTTGGTGGGAGCGCCTTTTACAGGCGAATGGAGAGGATTTCTCGCTGTAATGAGCTTACCGCCTTTGAAGTGACGAATAAAATAAGCAAGTTATTAAATTAAATTTTCCTGTTGGGGGTTCAGATGATTTTGGTTACTGGAGGGGCCGGTTTTATTGGTGGGAATTTTGTGTTGGACTGGTTGGCAAATCCACAAGCTGAGGGCCTAATTAATTTGGATAAGCTGACCTATGCCGGCAATCTCGACACGCTCAAGTCCCTAAAAGATGATCCAAGGCATCTATTTATTCATGGAGATATCGGCGATAGGGTCTTGGTAAAGCGCTTATTAGAAGAACATCGGCCTCGGGCGATTATTAATTTTGCCGCCGAAAGTCACGTGGATCGATCCATCCACGGGCCATCGGATTTTGTGCAAACAAATATTGTGGGTACGTTTAATCTGCTTGAGTCGGTAAGGGAGTATTGGAATGCGTTGGCCGAACCATCCAAATCCCAGTTTCGATTTCACCATGTTTCCACCGATGAGGTCTACGGTTCATTGGGTCCTCATGACCCTGCATTTACGGAGACGCATACCTACGAACCGAATAGCCCCTATTCCGCCTCAAAGGCTGCATCAGACCATTTGGTCCGCGCTTGGTTTCATACGTATGGCTTGCCGGTGTTGACAACGAATTGTTCCAACAACTATGGTCCTTACCACTTTCCGGAAAAGTTGATTCCATTGGTGATACTCAATGCCCTTAATGGAAAACCGTTGCCGATATATGGAGACGGTCAGCAGATACGGGATTGGCTTTTTGTGGGCGATCACTGTTCGGCGATTCGTGAAGTTTTGGCGAAAGGAAAGCTAGGTGAAACCTACAACATTGGCGGCTGGAATGAGAAGGCCAATTTGGATGTTGTTAAAACCATTTGCCAAATTTTGGATGAACTAAAGCCGCGTGCAGATAATAAGGCTTATATAGAGCAAATTACCTTCGTTAAAGACCGCCCTGGCCACGATCGCCGTTATGCAATCGATGCAAGCAAGGTTGAGCGCGAATTGGGATGGCGCCCGAATGAAACCTTTGAGACGGGGATTCGCAAGACCGTGCAATGGTATTTGGATAACCCGATCTGGGTTGAAGGCGTTGCCAGTGGATCCTATCGGGATTGGCTCCATAAGCAATACGATTGAGAGCGCTATGAATATCCTGGTCTTCGGTAAAGATGGTCAATTGGGAACCGCCTTCCATTCTCTGCTGGATGCGCGCGTGGGACCCGAAAATTCAAAACACGCCATTTTGTATGTGGGTCGCAGCGATTGCGATTTGAGTGATGCCAGTCGGATTGGCAAGGTTTTGGAACAATTTAAACCCCAGGTCATTATCAATGCCGCTGCCCACACTGCGGTGGACAAAGCCGAGCAAGAGCCTGAATTGGCCTTTGCCATTAATGCGATGGCGCCAGCTATGATGGCGGAATACGCCGCTAAGCACCACAGTACTTTTTTGCACTACTCGACGGACTATGTCTTTGATGGAAGCAAGGACGGATGGTATCTAGAAGACGATGCTGTGAACCCGCTGGGTGTGTATGGGAAAAGTAAGGCGGCCGGTGAGAAGGCAATTGTTGAGGCTTTTAGCGGACTGGACTTGAGCGAGTCAGGGCAAGGTCAATACGCTATTTTTCGAACCAGCTGGGTCTATGGCTCTGGCGGAAACTTTATTCGAACCATTTTGCGATTGGCAAAAGAACGTGAGGAGTTGAAGATTATTAGCGACCAGCATGGCGTTCCCACGAGCGCAGAATGGCTGGCTAAAATGAGTTTTGACTTTGGTTTTTTTGTGGATGATGGCGGTGAACTGCGGATTAGGGGTTTTGAATCGGGAATCTACCACGCCGTGGTATCCGGCGAGACCACATGGCATGGGCTTGCCTGTGCTGTCGTGCAGGCGGCGCGAGATGCTGGCGTAGTGCTGAAAGTGGGGCCAAATGCCATCAAACCCATTTTGGCCGTTGAATACCCACTGCCGGCCCCAAGGCCAATGAACTCAAGGATGAGCGGCCAAAAATTGCAGAATGCCTTGCAGGCCAATGCCCTGAAGGATCGGGCAAATATGCCAAAATGCCCTTATTGGGAAGAGCAGGTGAGGCAGTATGTTGCCGAATTGGCCCGAAAAGCGTTGATCTAAGGCTGTGCTCAGTTCAGGAATTTTAAGCAAGTAAAATAGCTTAAAACTGAGGAATGAGATGAAGACAAATCGTAAGGGCATTGTTCTGGCCGGAGGTTCTGGAACGCGTTTATATCCGGTAACGCAGGCGGTCTCCAAGCAATTAATACCTGTGTATGACAAGCCGATGGTGTATTACCCCCTAACCACATTGATGTTGGCTGGCATTCGCGATATTTTGCTCATTTCGACTCCGCAAGACACCCCGCGCTTTGCCGATTTATTGGGGGATGGATCCCAGTGGGGACTGAATATTCAATATGTAGTTCAGCCTTCACCCGACGGGTTGGCACAGGCGTTTACCTTAGGCAAAAATTTTGTTGGCAATAATCCGAGCGCCCTGGTTCTGGGCGACAATATTTTTTACGGCCACGAGTTGGTAACCCAGCTTTCCAGCGCAGACCAACGGGAAGTGGGCGCATCCGTTTTTGCTTATCACGTGAATGATCCCGAACGCTATGGCGTTGTCGAGTTTGACAAAAATTACAAGGCATTGTCCATTGAGGAAAAACCCCTGAAACCCCGTAGTAGTTATGCGGTCACGGGCTTGTATTTCTATGACAATCAAGTTTGCGATATTGCTGCTTCCATCCAGCCTAGCGCGCGCGGGGAGTATGAAATCACCGACATTAATCGCGCTTATCTTGAAAAAGACGAATTGAAGGTGGAAATCATGGGCCGCGGCTTTGCCTGGTTGGATACGGGTACCCACGACTCGTTATTGGAAGCAGCCGGATTCATTGCAACCTTGCAAAAGAGGCAGGGGTTGATGGTGGCATGTCCGGAGGAAATTGCCTACCGGCAAGGTTGGATTAGTTCAGATGCCGTTGACAAGGTGGCAACCCAGTTGAGCAAGAATAGCTATGGTCAGTATTTGAAAAAAATACTGCATGAAATGAATACCTCCGTGCAGCCTGTTTCCTTATCACCC
>CAIKFU010000010.1 GCA_903826775.1 uncultured beta proteobacterium
AGCACGACTACCGCCCGCCCGGCCCGCCCGGCGACCCGTGGGGCCCTTATATCGTTGAAGCCGCTGCCATAAATTCGATACCCCAAGGATCGCAAGCGAAAACACCACTCTGAATCTACTTGATCCACGAAATAGGATTCATCAAAATACTGCACGGGATTAATCGCTTTTATATTCACCAACATCCCGGAAGTAATAATGCAGTCGCACTCAATAGGCAAAATCTCCCCAGTCTTTGGCCAGACTGCAAAGCCATTGCGCTTAAATTGATTCAGCTCCAACTCGCTAGAACGCAAATCGAAAAAACTGGGTCCAAGCGCAGCGATCTTTTGCGATTCATCACCCAGTTTGTTGAACTCCCTCAACATGCTATTAACGTAATTGGGCGGAGTAAGGCTATCCTGATCAAATAAAAACAGGTAGTCGCATTCATCCTGTATCGCAAGCCTCAACCCTTCATTGAGTGCCGCCCCCAACCCGAGGTTCTCCTCATGGATGCTTAACCGATCAAATCCACCTTGCAATTTTAATAAAGCGTGAATTTCAATTTGTAGCCCATTGGAAATTAAATAGATTTTTGAAACCTGTGAGGTCAAAGACTTAATCAAAGCGCTCAACACATCCCATTCGGGAAAATACAACACAATTACCGCAGCAGTCTTGGGAGCTATCTTATACATGCGTTGCGCGCCATTGCGCTACTTTTCGTGAACGAGTCTGATGTTGTCCAATCAGAAAATCTCTCAATATGCCCAAGGTTAAGTAATTAAGGATGCGTGATTTTAGCCCCAAATTGCCTTTCATTTCCTCAACCTCAAAACCCTCTATCGCGACCAAGGAATGCGTTGAACCGCGAGTGAAAAACCGCAGATGCGTACGATCCAAGATACCGCTCTCGGTATAAGTCCATTTACCTAGAACAAGGAGATTAAAGAGAATGGATACATGGCGAATATTGGGAAGACTGCAAATCAACACTCCGCCAACTTTGACTTTTCGACCCAATTCATCTATTACCCTCCAAGGGTCTACGAGATGCTCCAGCACATCCAAACAGAGAACGCAGTCCATCGACTCATCGCTTATCTCATGTATGGCGTTTTCAATAGAACCCTCGATCACGCGATCCAACCCCTGCTTTGCAATGGTGGCCGTTGCTTCAAAAGGCTCAACGCCCGTAACAAAATCGCATAACTTGCGCGCTTTCAGCAAGACTCCCGTATTTCCAGTGGAGCACCCAACATCCAAAACCTGAGAATACTTGCGGTCAAAAAGCGGCAATATATCCAACCGCATCGAAGCGCTGTAAACGTCATGGCCACTGGTAGCTGTTTTGCTTTGCAATTTCATTTAAACCTTCCAAGGCAAAATTAAGGCTAGCGGTGTTAGAGGTATATTTTTGTTCGTTCGGGGGATATTGTACAAACTATGCAAAAGTAAACAAACGATGGATCCGATCAATGTTCCTATCGCTACCCCAACTGGGCCGATCCAATACGCCAATACCACGCTAAAAATTAAATTTACTAGCCCTTCTAATAACGGGGAAAGGATCACGGTATGCTGAATATTTGCACTAACAATGGCCAGCCCATATAAAACCGTCATTATTCGAAAACAGGTCGCAGCCAACAGTATCGGAAATACTCTCATAAATACATCGGCCGAATCCTTTAAGAAATAGGTCCAAAGACTAGCGGGAATTAATAAAAAACAAGCAAATACGGTAATGGTGAAAATGATCAAATACCCTTGATAGCGCAAAAAAATCTGCTGGAATTGCCCATGACCCGGCTTGGATAATTCTGCAGAAAAGCGTGGTAAGCATGGAGAAGCAACGGCTGCTATGGCGCCCGATAGAAATAGCGGAAACGTTAAGGCAATGGAATACCCCGGCACTGCAGAAAATGCCACTCTTGAGACAATCAATACATCAAACCCGGAAACCATCAGGATGCCTATTTGCCACACACTTAGACCATACATTCCTAAAAAATAGGTTCGTATTTCTGGTTTACTGATATCCCGTATTTGCGGCCGAGCAATGGCGTTTTGAGTTAGGAATCTTGCCAAAAGCATACAGAGGCCAATAGCGATCACCGCAAAATAAATATTTGCCAAAATTTCAGGGCTAAGCCTATATCCTGATGACCATACCAAAAGAATTCCGACGATAAACAATAAAGAAATAATTACTCGATATAAACTTTCCCATTCGTAGCGATGAATACCCCCAAAACACCCAAAAAAGAAAAGTGAAAATAGCCCGGCACTGCTTGCCAGGCCAACCTTAAACCACACTTCTTTGATTGCCGCATGCATCTCGAGCGAGACTTTGGCGATATCGGTAATAAATAAGCCTCCAAGAAATACAAAAACACAACTTATACAAAACAATAAAGTAATAACCCCCAATCCCGCAGAAACGCTTTTTCGCACTTGATCCTTTTCACCCCGGGACAGGTTGTATGCAACGGATCGAATGATGAGTTGATTAATCCCCAAGCCAAACATGGGGATATATAAGGCTGCTTGAAATCCCAACACCCAAATCGCATATTCTTGCTGCGTCAATAATCGATTGAGCAAATAGGGCAATGCCAAAACCATAAAGGCCATGCTAACCCCGCCTCCAAGATTAAAAAGGGCGTTGGTTCGGTGGGTTCTTGTAGTCACAAGTTGCGGATTTTCATGAATTGATCATCATCTTAAATGAATCCCCTGAAGATGCTAGTATGCAAGTCTTCCTATCAACCTAGCCTTGGAGAGAAAAATGACATCAAACAACACACCAAAAATCAACCTTCGCAACTCCGTTACCGAGTGCGCACAATCGATTCGTAAAGAGAACTTTGGCAAGTTTTACAACTACGGCATTAAAGACTGCGCTGCATCCATTGCAGCGCAAAAGCCGAAATCTTAACCTCAAAGCCCAAACAGAAACAGAAACAAAGAAGCCACCTTTAAAAAAGGTGGCTTCTTTTCAAAACGAAATTGGAGTGAAGTATTACGCCTTTTTCGCGTAGGCACTACACCAACCCTTGGCAGACACCTGTTTGCCTGCAAATAAAGCACAGCCGCCACTAGCGGAATCAGCCTTGCCTTGGTACAAAGCGCAATTTGCACAGGATTGACCAGCAGCGTATTTGGCAAATTTGGCCTTATCGACTTTCGAACCATCGGCTTTATAACCCAGAGCCGCAGCTTGTGGATCCGATTCAGCAACCATAGCCTGAGCCTGAACCGTGTTATTCAACGCCAAGGTGGCGGCACCAGCAGCGGACAAAATCATAAATTGGCGACGACTATTTTTCATACAATCTCCATTGAATTAAAGACAACTAAAAGCAAAAGAATAACTTTACCCATGAATCATAGAACAGAAGGATGTCGTTCTCCATCCGCATTCTAAGTAATTGATTTAAAAAAAAATTTAATTGAGAACGGTTCTCAAAGGATAAATTCGGGCAGAAGGGCCTAGAGCCTACTTTCTCTCCATCAATGCTAGAAACTCCCGTCGCAAATTCACATCTTTTAGAAATGCTCCACGCATGACGCTGTTCACCATCTTGGAATCGCGATCTTTTACCCCGCGCCATTGCATGCAAAAGTGGTCGGCGTCCATCACGATTGCCAAACCAATCGGCTTGATCTTTTTCTCCAGCATATCCGCCAACTCCACCACCGCCTCTTCCTGGATCTGAGGTCGGCACATAACCCATTCGGTGAGGCGTGAATACTTGGATAGGCCAATCAATGCAGAGGCCTTGCTGGGCAGAACACCGATCCAGACGCGGCCCATAATGGGGCACAAATGGTGCGAGCAGGCACTCCGAACCGTGATCGGGCCAATAATCATCAACTCATTCAAATGGCTGACGTTGGGAAACTTGGTTAGAACCGGTTGATCGGTATAGCGGCCATTAAAGACTTCCTTCACAAACATCTTTGCCACCCGCTGACTGGTATTTTTGGTGTTGTGGTCGCTCTCGGTATCAATCACCAAACTTTCCAACACGGCCTGCATCTTTTGAGCAACTTCGTCCACCAAGCTTTCTAGTTCGCCTGGGCGAATAAATGCGGAAATGTTGTCATTGGCATGAAAGCGCGCATTTTGCGCCTGGATGCGTCGACGAATCGCTACCGACAATGGGATGCCCTCATCGGCATGCTTACTGGTTCTTGAAGTCGCAGTTCCCGATGATTTGGTGGCACGTTTTACCGCCTTAACCAATTTGGCAGACGAACTGGCGGTTGTGTTTACGGCACGCGTTTTTTTAATGATCATCTTCGACTTGGTTAAATTTGAAAAAAGATTGCAACCACACAGCAAATACCCACCAGCCAAACCAGCGAGCGCAATGTTGGCCAATTGGCAACATAGCAGAGCAGATACACGATGCGCGAACATACAAATACGACTGCCAATAAATCCACGCGGACCTGTGGAGCATGGGCAATCGCGGCAATCACGACAGCGACAAAAAAGAAGGGCAGCGATTCAAAGAGGTTTGCCTGGGCCGCATTGGCTCTGGCCCGATAGCCGGATTGCTTGGCGCTCCATTCCCGAGGCGCGCTGTTGTCGTAGCCGCTATTTCCAGCCTTGGCTATACCGGCAGCAATATAAGGCAACAACCCCATGATCAACACGCAAGCAAAGGCAATTGTCATTTAGCTACCTTCCATCGAGGAATCGTTTGCAGCATCCCCAAGATTTGTTTTGGCTTTCCCCTTGGAAGCGCCAATGCGGGCTTCCTTGCCATTCAACAGATTGTGGATATTGCTGCGATGTCGCCAAATCAGCAACGCGCAAATGATGGTGAGTGAAATGGCCATCGGTTGAAAGCCGAACAACATCACGAAATAAACCGGGCCAAATACGGCGGCAGCCAAAGCGGCAAGTGAGGAATAGCGCATAAAAAAAGCCACAATCACCCAAGTGCCTAAGGTAGCCAAACCCAATATCCCGTTAATCCCAAATAAAATCCCGCAAGCCGTTGCAACCCCTTTACCGCCTTTAAACCCATGAAAAATAGGGAACAAGTGCCCCAGGAAAACCGCGAGCACAATGCCACACAACACCCAGGAATTCAGGGTCATATCCAATGAGGTGTCCCCGAGAATGGCTCGACCGAGCAGTACTGCAAACCAACCCTTTAAGGCGTCCCCCAATAAGGTCAAAACGGCGGCCAACTTATTCCCGGTTCGAAGCACGTTGGTGGCGCCGGGATTTCCAGAGCCGTAGGAATGGGGGTCTGGCAAACGCATGCATTTACTCACCACCACCGCAAAGGAAACCGAGCCAATGAGATAGGCACCCAAAATCAACAAAATGTTCATGTTGCTATCTTAATCATTAATGTAGGAACGCGTGTTTGGCGCCAATACGCATCCGAATCGATCACCCTCTGGGGTGGTGCTGTTGGTGAATCGACTTTAGGCGTTCTCGCGCCACATGGGTGTATATCTGGGTCGTTGAAATATCGGAGTGCCCCAAAAGCAACTGCACGACGCGCAGATCGGCGCCATGGTTCAGCAGGTGGGTTGCAAAGGCATGGCGCAAGGTATGCGGGGATAAGGCAACGGGAATTTCCGCCACCAAGGCATACCGCTTGATGAGCGCCCAAAAACCTTGCCGTGTCAGTCCCGTCCCGGTATGCCGGCCAATAAACACCACATCCGACGTTTTGCCTTCCAATAAGACGGCTCTGGCTTCCGCCAGATAGCGCCGGATCCACAAACCCGCCTCGCCGCCAAAAGGCACTAGGCGTTCTTTGCCACCCTTTCCGTTAATGACCCGTACCACGCCCTCGTTCAACCCGAGTGCAACCGTTTTCAGGGATACGATCTCGGAAACCCGTAAGCCGCTGGCATACATGAGTTCGAGCATCGTTCGATCGCGCAAACCCAATGGAGTATCCACATCGGGTGCGTTCAATAAAGCGGTAACTTGACTTTCGCTAAGCGTCTTGGGAAATCGCAATGCCTGCTTCGCCGCATGCAA
>CAIKFU010000011.1 GCA_903826775.1 uncultured beta proteobacterium
GCGCCACTTGCTAAAGCATCTAAGGTAGCCTGTTGAAAATTATAGGTATATTCACCCACCAATACCGGGCACCCAACTGCGCATGCTTCAATCAAATTCTGTCCACCAAATGGAAGTAAGCTACCCCCCATGATCACCAGGTCTGAGGCGCTATAGTACATAGGCATTTCACCCATAGAGTCGCCAAGCAGCACCTCCAAGACCGCTATCTTCGTTGGATTGTCTCGCCAAGTACTTCGCCGCCTAGATGCAAAACCCGCATTTTGTATGGCCTTTTCCGCTATAGAAAAACGCTCTGGATGACGAGGGACAATACACAAAATTGGGGCAGGTTGAATGGCTTTACTTTCCAGCAATTCTTTCCAGGCATCCAAAATCATTGCTTCCTCACCATCCCTAGTGCTGGCTGCACACACCATCAAACGACCCTCGGCTTTTAAGGCCAGATGCCACTCCCTACCACTCTCAACCAACCCCTTGTCCATGCGTATGTCAAACTTTAAATTTCCTACCTCTTCTACGTCTTTAACGTCCAAACTACGATAACGGTCTGCGTCAAGCCGTGTCTGAGCCAAAATGCCATTGAATGCCTGAAATAAAGCGCGCCCAGCACCTCCAAAACGCCTTACTCGGTTTGCACTTTTTTCTGAAAGGCGCGCATTTACCAAAAATAACGGCAGGCCAAGTTCATGACAACGAAAAACTATTGTTGGCCAAGCCTCAGTTTCCATAAATAAGCCCAATTTCGGTTTAAAAATTTGCAAAAACCGTTCAACCGACCAACATAAGTCATAAGGTAAATACACTTGCATCAACCGTTTTTCAGCAATTGCATCACCAAAAAGTTGAGAACCTGCTCGACGACCATTCAAAGTCATATGAGTGAGCAAAATTGAATCCCCTCTTGCCAAATAAGCTTCGATTAGGGATTGGGCTGCACGCGTCTCACCTACAGAGACTGCATGCACCCAGACTGCATCCTGATTAACGTGATGACCGTATCCAAAACCCAAACGCTCTTGAAGATGATTCAAATAAGATCTGTCATGTCGTGCTCGTAGCACAAGTCGCACCAGAGCAAAAGGAAGGATGAGGTGGCATATTAATTGATACAGAAAAAACCAGAACCTTGGTCTTCCACCATAAACGGAAGAATCACCTAAGTTCGTCTTCAAAATCACTTTTTTAATCGTTCAGTTAATTCAACAGCCTTACCGAGATAGGATGATGGAGTCAATTCCAATAAGCGTGCCTTTGCCTCATCCGGAATTTTCAATCCACGAATGAAATCCTGCAAATCCCTCTGAGTAATTCCCTTGCCACGCGTGAGCTCTTTTAACTGCTCATATGGATTTTCAATTCCGTAGCGACGCATTACAGTTTGAACCGGCTCAGCAAGAACCTCCCAACATCCGTCCAAATCCATCGCGATAGTTGCATGGTTTACTTCAATTTTTCCAAGTCCGCGCAGAGCGCTGTCATAAGCCAAAACACTATGGCCAAAAGCAACGCCTAAATTTCGCAAAACTGTTGAATCAGTTAAATCTCGCTGCCAACGTGAAATCGGCAATTTTTCAGCCAGATGCCGCAACAATGCATTAGCGATACCTAGGTTACCCTCGGAATTTTCAAAATCGATTGGATTAACCTTATGAGGCATCGTGGAAGAACCGATCTCTCCCGCTTTGGTTCGTTGCTTAAAATATCCAATTGAAATGTAAGCCCAAAAGTCCCGGTTCATATCTAAAAGAATGGTATTGGCCCGCGCAATGGCGTCAAATAACTCAGCCATTCCGTCGTGAGGCTCAATTTGAATCGTATAAGGGTTAAAGGTTAAACCCAAACGCTTTTCAACAACATTGCGCGCAAATTGCTCCCAATCAAAATCAGGGTATGCAGAAATGTGGGCATTGTAGTTTCCTACAGCCCCATTCATCTTCCCCAATAAGGGAACCGAGGCAATCATAGCAATTGCATGCTCCAATCGTTTAGCAATATTAGCGAACTCTTTACCTAATGTACTTGGGGATGCCGGCTGACCATGAGTGCGAGAAAGCAGCGGTACTTTCGCATTTTGAATGGCCAAATCCACCAAAACTGCATGAATTTTTCTCAATTGCGGTAGCAATACCTCATCACGCGCACCCCGCAACATCAACCCATGTGAAGTGTTGTTAATATCCTCGGAAGTACAGGCAAAATGAATAAATTCACTCGCCTTTAGAAGGTCGACCCGATCGGAGATCTTGGCCTTCAAAAAATATTCAACCGCTTTTACGTCGTGATTAGTAACTGCCTCAATATCTTTAATTTTCTGAGCGTCAGCATCCGAGAAATCCTTAGCCAGAGATAATAAATATTCGGTGTCAGCAGGACTAATAGTCGGCATATCAGGCAAACCAGAAGATGCAAGCGCCAACAACCATTGAATTTCCACAAAAACGCGTTGGCGCATAAATGCGGCTTCAGACAACCAGGGCCTCAGAGAGTCGAGCTTTCCAGCATAGCGCCCGTCTAGCGGTGAAAGTGCATTAAGCGTTGAAATCGGCTGGATCACGAAATTGCCCTTACTTTATATAAAATATGTCAACAATGTTTGATTTTAATGCGTTCCTGCCACTATCCCCCTCCTCGTTATACTTAGCACTATGAAAATAATTGCATCCCTAACTAGCCCCTATGTACGTAAAGTTCGTATAGTTTTAGCCGAAAAAAAGATAGAAGCAGAGCTATTAATTGAAAATGTCTGGTCTGAAGGCACAAAAATAAGCGAAAGTAACCCGTTGGGTAAGGTTCCTTGCCTCTTACTTGAGGACGGTAGCACCATCTACGATTCACGAGTAATTGTTGAGTATGTCGATACATTAAGTCCTGTTGGCAAATTGATACCGTCTGGAGGTCGTGAACGGGCATCCGTTAAAACTTGGGAATCTCTAGCTGATGGAATCCTTGATGCCTGCATTCTAGCGCGCTTAGAAGCAACTTGGCGCCCCACTGAACAACAAAGTCAAGCGTGGATTGATCGTCAAATGACTAAAACTCAACACTCCCTACGAAGCATGTCGATTCAGCTTGGTGATTCGTCTTGGTGTCATGGAAATCAATTAAGCCTAGCTGACATAGCCGTAGGATGCGCTCTCGGTTATTTGCTATTCCGCTTTCCTAATGTGAAATGGCAAGAAGAGTATCCAAATTTAGATCGTTTGTATCAAAAACTTCTGCTTAGACCATCTTTTATTGAGTCAGAGCCACCAACTGCATAATTGATGCATACCCGGGCAACGTTGAATTCATGGTGACAAAATAGCCGCATTGGGATCGGCTTTTAACCGGAAGTAATGATGCCGCCACCCAGACAAATATCACCATCATACAAAACAGCAGACTGCCCAGGCGTTACCGCCCACTGCGGATCGGGAAAGACCAAATCAAAACCGGAATTACTCGGTTTACCCGCTTTAATTTCACATAATGAATCAACCTGTCTATAACGAGTTTTAGCGGTGTATTTACCCAATTTAGGCATTTGTCCCTCTATCCAACTTGCATCCATTGCGGACAAGCTATTACTTAATAACCAGGGGTGCTCATGACCTTGTGCTACGTATAAGGTATTGCTTTCCATATCCTTTCTAGCGACATACCAAGCCTCTCCGTTGCCGTCTTGACTTCCTCCTAAACCAATTCCCTTACGTTGGCCTAGGGTAAAAAATGCTAAACCCATATGTTCCCCAAGCAACTTCCCCTCTGTTGATTTGATTGGACCAGGTATGCGCGGCAGATACCGATTTAAAAATTCACGAAATGGTCGCTCACCAATAAAACAAATACCGGTTGAGTCTTTTTTTTGTGCATTATGTAAACCGATCTTTTCTGCGATTTTACGAACTTCAGTTTTATTGATTTCACCCAACGGAAACAATACTTTTGATAGCTGGATTTGCGTAAGCCGGTGCAAAAAATAACTCTGATCCTTGGTGAAATCAAGCGCTTTTAGTAACTGGACGTTATCTTTGGATGGCCGAACTCGAGCATAATGCCCCGTCGCGATAGCATCGGCCCCCAAACTCATTGCATAATCTAAAAAGGCCTTGAACTTAATTTCCGCATTACAAAGAACGTCCGGATTTGGCGTTCTACCAGCGGCATATTCCTTTAAAAACTCTGCAAAAACCCGTTCTCGATATTCCGCAGCAAAATTGACCGCTTCCACATCTATCCCTATTAAATCGGCAACTGACACCACATCGAGCCAATCCTGACGTGCAGAACAGTACTGATCGTTATCGTCATCCTCCCAATTTTTCATAAAAAGGCCAATAACCTCATAACCTTGCTGTTTTAGCAACCATGCAGCAACAGAAGAGTCAACTCCTCCAGACATGCCAACCACTACTTTGGATGGCTTATCTAAAGAAATGGCCGAGGATTTGAGATAGATCATTAAATGGTGCGAAAATTGAGCAATTAGCTATAAACCCATATTGTAAAAGTCTTAGGCTTGTTGCACACTTACCCGGGAAAATAAAAGTGGTTAGAGAGTAGCAAGTGCTACCTTCTAATTAAAATTAACCTTTAACAAAAATTTGCTTTTGGAGATATGCCATGCGCATTGGAGTGCCAATGGAAACTAGACCTGGGGAAACCCGGGTTGCCGCAACGCCGGAAACCGTTAAAAAACTTATTGGACAGGGCCATCAGGTCGTAATCCAAAGTGGTGCCGGAACCCAAGCCAGTCAACCAGACTCAGTTTTTCAGGCCGTCGGGGCGACTATTGGAACCTCAGCTGAAGCACTTGGTGCTGAAATTGTCCTTAAAGTGAGAGCCCCTCAGGCTAACGAACTAAAAGAGCTCAAATCAGGCGCAGTATTAATTGGCATGCTTGATCCCTTTGATAACGAAAACATTGCTGCAATGGCTCAACAAGGCATCACTGCCTTTTCCTTAGAAGCAGCCCCAAGAACAACACGCGCACAAAGCATGGATGTGCTGTCTTCTCAAGCCAATATTGCTGGCTATAAGGCGGTTATGCTTGCTGCAAATGAATATCAACGTTTTATGCCCATGTTAATGACGGCTGCTGGAACGGTAAAAGCTGCCAGAGTGTTAATTTTGGGTGCAGGGGTCGCAGGATTGCAAGCAATCGCAACAGCGAAACGCCTTGGTGCTGTCATTGAAGCATCAGACGTCCGTCCCGCTGCAAAAGAACAAATTGAATCGCTTGGTGCTAAATTTGTAGACGTCCCCTTTGAAACTGATGAAGAACGCGAAATTGCCAAGGGTGTGGGTGGATATGCCCGTCCAATGCCTGAAACTTGGATGAAACGTCAAGCAGCTTTGGTTGCTGAACGTGCGCAACAAGCCGATATTGTTATAGCTACAGCTTTAATTCCTGGCAGAAAACCACCAGTCTTGTTACATAGCGATACCGTAGCCAAAATGAAACCTGGCTCCATTGTCGTTGACTTAGCAGCGGGTCGCGGAGATAACGGTTCAGGCAACTGCCCCCTAACCGAGGCAGATCAAATCGTCATCAAGCATGATGTGAAGATTATCGGCTACACCAATCTAGCAAGTATGGTTGCGGCAGATGCATCTGCACTCTATGCTCGCAATTTGATTGATTTCATGAAGCTCATCATCAATGCGGAAGCTAAGCTTGCCATTCCGGCTGATGATGATATTGTTGCTGCCTGCCTGATGTGCCGCGATGGTCAAGCCGTACGTAAAAATTAATTACTAAGGAAATATCATGGATGTCGCCGCTTTTCAAAGTATTCTTACTGTTCAAAACATTACGGTGTTTGTTCTGGCCATTTTTGTTGGCTACCACGTAGTATGGAATGTAACCCCGGCATTACATACCCCACTAATGGCCGTCACCAATGCTATTAGTGGAATTATTATCGTTGGAGCATTACTTCAAACGGAAATTATTGGTGGGAGTGAAATAACCCTCACCAGCATAATTGGCGCTGTTGCCGTTTTCCTAGCCTCGATCAATATTTTCGGTGGCTTTATGGTCACCCGCAGAATGCTAGAGATGTTTAAGAAAAAAGCGCCGAAGTCCGAAACGGCTGCTAGCAAATAAAGATCAACCTAGAGATCACATACATGTCAAATATCACAGCTCTTTCCTACTTAATTTCTTCAATCCTATTTATTCTTGCACTGAAAGGCCTCTCTTCGCCGACCACTTCTCGACAAGGCAATGTCTACGGAATGATCGGCATGCTGTTGGCCGTCATCACCACATTTTTAATCCCCGATTTCAAGCCTGTTTATTGGCTAATTGGTGGCGCGATCATTGGTGGCGCGATCATTGGCTCAATAGCCGCAAACCGCGTACAAATGACAAAAATGCCTGAACTGGTTGCGCTCATGCACTCCTTCGTTGGCCTTTCAGCAGTATTGATTGCTATTGCCGCAGTATTTAATCCAGCCCATGAACACACTGGCGCACAAAAGATTGAGCTATTTATTGGTGCATTTATCGGCGCAATCACTTTTACTGCATCCATCATTGCCTTCGGCAAGTTATCAGGAAAAGTGAGTGGGAAGCCCATCAGCTTTAATGGGCAGCATCTTCTTAATCTCATCATGGCAATTTTGATGGTAGGTGCTGGAGTAGCTTATTACCTCAATGACAGCCATGCCGCATTCTTGGCAATGTGTGCAGTTGCTTTGGCCTTAGGTATTACACTCATTATTCCCATTGGCGGTGCGGACATGCCAGTAGTAGTTTCCATGTTAAACAGCTACTCAGGTTGGGCGGCTGCGGGTATTGGTTTTACTTTAAACAACCCCGTATTGATTATTGCAGGGGCTTGTGTTGGCTCCTCCGGTGCAATTCTCTCCTACATTATGTGTAAGGCAATGAACCGCTCAATCGTCGCCGTCTTACTTGGTGGCTTTGGTGCTGAATCAGCGAGTGGTGGTGCTGATGATGGCGCCCCTAAAAACTATAAAACGGGATCCCCTGAAGATGCTGCCTTCTTGATGACAAATGCTGACACCGTCATTATCGTTCCGGGTTATGGTCTTGCTGTAGCTCGCGCTCAACACTCATTGAAAGAGTTAACCGAAAAATTGACTCACCATGGTGTGACCGTAAAATACGCCATTCACCCTGTTGCAGGACGTATGCCTGGCCACATGAATGTTCTGCTGGCTGAAGCAGAAGTTCCTTACGACCAAGTATTTGAAATGGAAGATATCAATAGCGACTTTGGTCAAGCAGATGTTGTCTTGGTGTTAGGAGCTAACGACGTAGTAAACCCCGCAGCCCGCACGCCCGGAAGCGCCATCTTTGGCATGCCTATTCTTGAAGCATTTAAAGCCAAAACTATTATCGTAAATAAACGTTCAATGGCAGCTGGATATGCTGGTCTCGATAATGAACTCTTTTACATGGATAAAACCATGATGGTGTTTGGAGATGCTAAGAAGGTTGTTGAAGACATGGTCAAAGCAGTTGAATAAACCCATGAAACTCTAGTAGCCTTTGCTTTATTGCAACCTAAATTGCCACCTTCACGAAGGTGGCTTTTTTTAACCCAATCAATTACATAACAATGAAAATAAACGAGACTCATGCCTAATAAAAAAGCCGCTTGCGAAATTATTTTAGGAACTGTGTTTGCCTTGCTGGGAGCCTTGTTGCATGCGGAAAACGCAAACTCTCAAAGTCAAAATGCCAGCTACCCAAGCCACACAATACAAATAGTCATGCCGCTTCAAGCAGGGAGTGGAGTTGATTTGTTATTACGGCCCATCGCTCAAAAAATGAGTGAATCGTTAGGTCAGGCCATTACTATTGAAAACATTCCCGGAGGCGCAGGCATTATTGGTGCTACCAAAGTAGCGCAAGCAAATCCAGATGGTTATACGCTAGGCGCATTTAACGACAGTATTCTCACCATGCTTCCAAATCTATATAAAAAGGTTGATTACGATCCAATTCAAAGTTTTATACCTGTATCAGAGGTTGCGGCAATTACCTTCGTAATGGTTGCCAATCCAAATTTTCCCGGTAACTCAGCTGCCGACTTGATTCGAATAGCGAAGGAAAATCCAGGGAAAATTGATTACGCCTCCGGCGGAAATGGATCGCCTCAACATATAGGCATGGAAATTTTTCGTCAATACACTGGGGCGCCTTTAGTCCATATACCTTACCGTGGAGCTGCTGCTGCCGTTACTGATGTTATGGCTGGACAGGTACCGGTAATGATTAGTGCTCTATCTGTAGTTCTGCCGCATATCCGCGCAGGAAAACTAAAGGTTCTTGGGATAACTAGTAAAAATCGCTCTCCGCTTCTTCCAAATTCGCCTACGGTTAATGAAAGCGTTAAAGGGTATGATTTTTCAACCTGGGGGGCGATAGTTTTACCAAAAGGTACATCAAGTACGATCGTTAGTAGGCTAAATGAAGCTTTGGCGATTTCATTAAAAGATACTAAGCTTCGCGATCAACTCATTCAACAAGGCTTTGAATTTGCAACACTAGGTCCAGATCACCTAAAAGAAATGACCGTTCAAGGACTTGTCAAAATGAAAAAAGTAATCAAAGATGGCGGCATTCAACCCGACTAAATTTAACTTTTAAACAATTTAAAGTTCGGTATCTTTTCATAGAAAGATATACCGATTCAACTAAGTAGGGCACATTAAATCGTAAATGGGTCCTAGTATATTCACCAAAGTAAAACGCCTAGTCTTTTGAACTAGGCGTTTTTGATCTGCTACAAGCTGCAACAGTTAAAAAAACTGCAAATTACATCATGCCGCCCATGCCGCCCATACCGCCCATGCCGCCCATATCAGGCATACCACCAGCTGAATCATCTTTAGGAGATTCGCAAATTGCACAATCAGTAGTCAACAACAACGCTGCAACAGAAGCAGCATTTACTAAGGCTGTCTTTGTTACTTTAGTTGGGTCAATCACACCTTGGGCTACAAGATCCCCGTACTCGCCTGTTGCTGCGTTATAGCCGTTATTACCTTTTGTGGCCAATACTGCATTCACAACTACGCTTGCTTCGTCACCAGCATTAGAAACGATGATTCGAAGCGGCTCTTCCATTGCACGCAACACAATGCTAATACCAGCATTTTGATCAGCGTTATCGCCTTTCAAACCTTTAATGCCCTGCATTGCACGGATTAAAGCTACGCCACCACCGGGAACAATACCTTCTTCCACAGCAGCGCGAGTTGCATGCAACGCATCATCAACACGTGCTTTCTTCTCTTTCATTTCAACTTCAGTAGCTGCGCCCACCCGAATTACTGCAACACCGCCTGCTAATTTAGCAACACGCTCTTGCAATTTTTCACGATCGTAATCGCTGGTTGCCTCTTCGATTTGAACGCGAACATTCTTAACCCGCGCTTCAATCGTTTTAGCATCGCCAGCACCATCAATAATGATGGTGTTTTCTTTACCAATTTCAATACGCTTTGCTTGACCAAGATTTTCAAGTGTTGCTTTTTCAAGAGTGAGGCCAATTTCTTCGGCAATAACAGTACCACCAGTCAAAATAGCGATGTCTTCCAACATAGCCTTACGACGGTCGCCAAAACCAGGAGCTTTAACAGCACATGTCTTGATGATCCCGCGAATATTGTTTACCACTAAAGTTGCCAAGGCTTCACCTTCAACATCTTCTGCAATGATTAGCAAAGGACGCCCTGATTTCGCTACTTGCTCGAGAACTGGGAGCAAATCACGGATATTGCTGATCTTCTTATCAAACAAGAGGACAAACGGATTTTCAAGAACAGCTACTTGCTTTTCAGGCTGATTAATAAAGTATGGTGAAAGGTAACCGCGGTCGAATTGCATACCTTCTACAACTTCTAGCTCATCCTCTAGTGATTTACCATCTTCAACAGTAATAACACCTTCTTTACCTACTTTTTCCATTGCCTCTGCAATACGCTGACCAATACTAGTATCGCTATTTGCTGAAATTGACCCAACTTGAGCAATTTCTTTTGTAGTCGTACAGGGTTTGCTAATTTTCTTCAACTCTTCTAAAGCAGCAGTAACCGCTTTATCAATACCGCGCTTCAAATCCATTGGATTGTGGCCTGAAACGACGTATTTCATTCCTTCACGCACAATCGATTGGGCTAATACAGTTGCTGTGGTTGTCCCATCACCAGCTATATCGGCAGTCTTGGAAGCAACTTCCTTAACCATCTGAGCACCCATATTCTGGAGCTTATCTTTTAGTTCAATTTCTTTAGCTACGGTTACACCGTCTTTAGTGATGGTTGGACCGCCAAATGAACGCTCTATAACCACATTACGACCCTTAGGCCCTAAAGTTACCTTAACTGCGTTAGCGAGAATATTTACACCTTCAACCATCTTGGTGCGGGCGTTATCGCCAAATACAACGTCTTTTGCTGACATATTTGAATTCCTCTATTTAATAGCTTAATTACTTTTGTACAACAGCCATAATGTCTTCTTCGCGCATAACAAGAAGATCATCGCCGTCAACCTTAACGGTTTGACCTGCATATTTGCCAAACAACACGCGATCGCCAACTTTGACATCGGGTGCATTTAATTTGCCACTGTCATCACGCTTGCCAGGTCCAACGGCCAAAACTTCACCTTGATCAGGCTTTTCAGCGGCAGCATCTGGAATCAATATTCCTGATGCAGTTTTTGTTTCTTGATCTAAACGCTTAATGATTACGCGATCATGTAAAGGACGCAGATTCATTCCTTCTCCTATGTTAGTAAGTGTTAACTAATTAAAAATCTAATATAAATCAATGTTTTATAATCTCTTCATAACGATAATAAAATTAAAATCCAAAGCTAGAATTTAATTTAGCACTCGTATACGATGAGTGCTGATTATATATGCCTGTTTTCCTAGATTTCAAGGGTCATATGCATATATTTTGTTACTTGAAGATAATCGTGAAGATATTTATCTATCTTGGAAATGACTCGAGAACCAGCCATTTTTACCAAGATGGAATGATTTATCTGTCAATGAGTGGCGCTGGGGCCCAATCAGAGGATAAAACTTCACTAATTCTCGTGTCTGCCTGATGGGGAAACTGTATTAAATGGGCTAAATACAATGAATATGCGTCACCAATATTAAGTATTTACTGTAAAGCAACTACCCCTGAAATCAGATTAATGGCCAATGCCAATAGTGATGCATTAAAAATAAAAGCAGTTACGCCCTGAACCATCACCCAAAATCTCATTCTAGAGTTCGCTATATTCACATCGGCAGTTTGGCAAGTCATGCCAATTACCATTGAAAAATACAGAAAATCAATATATAGAGGCCTCAACTTAGCCTCAAAAAGCAAGGGGGCAATTTTAGATTTTTCAAGTTCTAGGTAATATGCGTGCGCGTAGTGCAACGCAAAAGCTGTGTGCACCAATAACCAAGAAATAGTGAAAGTTAGAAGAACTAGGCAAATATGCCGAATAGCATTGCCAGTAGAAAGCAATTTAACGCTAGAAAGAATAATCACAATAGCCACCAGACTGGTTACCGAAGCCAATATCGTGATTAACAAAATAATTGCTGCGCCAGCATCCTCTTTTTTGGAGAGGGTTAATATCGTTTCTTCGGTTGAAAAATACATCATCATGTAAGTCAAGAAAAGGTAAATACTTCCAGCCACAATCCAAGAAATGACAAAACAGACTGGACTTGATAGTCCGGACGGCAGCAAAAAAAATACAGCCACTCCAGACATACCAATTATTAATAAGCGGCGCTTAGTGCTTATTCGATGCCAGCGTTGAGTCCAATGAAGTGATGTCATATGAATCCAAGTATGCACTCAAAAAATACCAATAAGAATTGATATTGACGAATGGATTGCCTTTAATTCGTTTTGTCCGTGTTGTGGCCTATATCAACACCATACTCTCCTCGCCAAATTTAATTTTTAGTAACTAATGGTGAATATGAGTCGGGTAGCGATACTGGGCTCAATCTGGGTAAACAGCCACCCTCACGCAGAATTAAAATTAAGCTCCTCAGCTGCTAAAAAGCATGACACTACACCACCCCTTGAAGACCCCGCTTTAATAGCATTGAAAAACCACTTTGCTTTGATGCCTTCCTACTTTTAATATTATTTATTTTCTCGCAATTGGCGCTCTATCTCAGAACTGGAGTCAACTTTTACCTCATTTTGCTGTACACCCTCTAAAGGATCTATAGATGGCGCATTGACATCAATTGCTACGGTTGGCTTATCAACAAAGTAGGTCACTGTTTCTGGAATAAAAATAATAATGGCCACTAAGATGAGTTGCAGACCAACCCATGGCAGAGCTCCATAATAAATGTCAGAACTCTTTAAGGATTTTGGCGCGACACCTCTTAGATAGAAAAGGGCAAAACCAAACGGAGGGTGCATAAATGAGGTTTGCATATTGGCGCCTAAGAGAACGCCAAACCAAATTAGGTCAATTCCAAGCTTGTCTGCAACTGGGGCTAGCAATGGAATGATGATGAATGCAATTTCAAAATAATCCAAAAAGAAAGCTAGAAAGAAAACAAACAAATTCACCACAATCAAGAATCCAACTTGACCGCCAGGGAGCCCTGAAAGCAAATGCTCAATCCATAGGTCCCCGTCCACACCACGGAAAGCAAGTCCAAACACCGTAGAGCCAATCAGAATAAAAATCACCATCGCATTAATGCGCATGGTCGAGGTCATGGCCTCCCAAACTAAAGGCTTTTCAAGACGTTTATTCATCGCGGCTAAAACCAGTGCACCAACAGATCCCATTGCGCCACCCTCAGTAGGGGTTGCTAAGCCCATCAAGATGGTGCCCAGCACCAGGAAGATCAGTGCGATTGAGGGAACAATTCCCCAAAGAATGCGTTTGAATAATTTCCAGTCAATTTTGGGGCGTGCTTCAGGTGGTAGCGCTGGGACATCTTGTGGTCTAAAAATTGACAGAAAGAAAATAAATAAGCAAAACAACACTACTTGAATAATCGATGGTCCAATGGCGCCGGCATACATGTCACCAACGGACTTGCCTAATTGATCAGCAAGAACAATTAATACGAGTGATGGCGGAATGAGTTGGGTTATGGTGCCGGATGCAGCAATCACACCAGTGGCTACCCGCGGATTGTACCCATAGCGCAACATAATTGGGAGGGAGATTAGACCCATCGCAATTACTGAGGCAGCTACTGTGCCGGTAATTGCACCAAGAATCGCACCGACAATGATCACTGCGTAAGCTAGGCCTCCACGAACAGGGCCAAATAACTGCCCCAATCCCTCAAGCATGTCTTCAGCTAAGCCACATTTTTCGAGGATGGCTCCCATGAAAGTAAAAAATGGAATAGAAAGCAACAAATCATTCGACAAGATACCAAAGACCCGATCGGGAAGTGCTTGTAAAAAAGTGGGCTGGAAGAGCCCCATCTCGATGCCAATAAAAGAAAAAAACAAGCCCACCGCACCAAGAGAAAATGCTGCGGGATACCCAATTAATAAAAATATTATCAAACCCCCAAACATGATGGGAGCCATCAGATCATGACCAATCATTGCAGAGGTCTTTCGTACTTAGGATCGATTTGAATTAGGCCA
>CAIKFU010000012.1 GCA_903826775.1 uncultured beta proteobacterium
GGTCAGTTTGCCCCATGTTTTGAGCAGGCATTGCTTGGGTTGGGTAATGGTGAGCGCAAGATCGTTACTTATGCTCCTGGTGAGGGTTTTGGGGACCGTAAGGAGGGATTGGTGCAGTGGGTATCAATAGAGGCGTTACTGCAGGATAGGAAAGAAGGGATGCAATTTGCTCCGGGTGATGTGGTTGAATTTAACGCTCCTAATGGCGCTCAATATGCAGGAGTTTTGCAGTCGATGAACCAAGAGGGAGCATGGTTTGATTTTAATCACCCATTGGCCGGTAAATCGGTTACGTTTGAGGCAGAGATTGTTGCCATCCTTTAATTAAAGTAAAGCCAACTAGTAAAACCTTAATGACCAAACCGAGCAATCAGGAAATTCTTTTAGCGCAACCGCGTGGATTTTGTGCGGGGGTTGACCGGGCAATCAATATTGTGAATGAAGCATTAGCTAGATTTGGCCCTCCAATTTATGTGCGACATGAGATTGTTCATAACGCATATGTTGTGAGTGAGCTGAGGTCTAAGGGGGCGGTATTTGTAGCGGAGTTGGATGAGGTTCCTAGAGGGGGGATTGTTATTTTTAGTGCGCATGGCGTTTCACAAGCGGTGCGTAGCGATGCTGAAGCTCGCGGTCTTCGTATTTATGACGCAACATGCCCATTAGTGACAAAAGTGCATCTTGAGGTGGCGAAGATGTGTCGTGACGGTTTTACTGTGTTGATGATTGGCCATGCAGGGCATCCTGAGGTTGAAGGCACCATGGGTCAGGTGACGGAAGGGGTATTTTTAGTGGAAAGGTTGGGGGATGTTGAGGCCTTGTCTTTTCCGACAGATACTAAAATTGCCTTTGTTACTCAAACAACCCTTTCGGTGGATGAGACCAGTGAAATTGTCGAGGCCCTAACAAAAAAATTCCCTAATATTGTTCAACCGCGAAAACAGGATATTTGTTATGCAACTCAAAACCGTCAGGATGCCGTGAAATTTATGGCGCCCCAGGTTGAATTGGTTATTGTAGTGGGTAGCAAGGCAAGCTCGAATTCAAATCGTTTACGCGAACTGTCGGAAAAATTAGGTGTTCCATCCTATATGATTGATGGGCCTGACCAACTTAAAGCGGAGTGGTTTGTTGGTAAAAAAAAGGTAGGATTGACTGCTGGCGCATCAGCCCCAGAAAGTCTTGCTCAATCGATAGTTGATCGTATTCAAGAGTTTGGCCCAAGGCAGGTGCGTACACTTACCGGAGTTGTTGAGGATGTAACTTTTTCTTTGCCAAAAAACTTAGTTAACTGATTTTTCTGAGAGGATCCACTAATGAAAAAGTGTCGATATGTATTTATGCATTTTGCAGCTTTAGCATCTGTTTTTGCGATGTTAGCGTTTACTGGTTGTAGCAAAAGTAGCGATAAGGCAGTTTCCGCAGTAACGCCTGATGGTCTTGTAGTGAAGATCGGCCACGTTGCTCCATTGACAGGGTCTATCGCCCATCTTGGCAAAGACAATGAAAATGGTGCGCGCCTTGCAATTGAGGAGATTAACAAAGCTGGTCTTGTAGTTGATGGTAAGAAGGTTACATTGGTCTTGGTGCCGGAAGATGATGCAGAGGACCCAAAAACCGCTACTCAAGTGGCGCAGAAATTGGTTGATGCAAAAGTGGTTGGCGTAGTCGGCCATTTAAATTCAGGGACCAGTATTCCTGCTTCAAAAATATATAGTGATGCAGGTATTGTACAAATATCCCCTTCCGCTACAAATCCTGATTTTACTAAGCAAGGTTTTAAAACGACTTATCGTTTGGTTGCAACTGATGCGCAGCAAGGACCGGCGTTGGCGAATTACGTGTCAAAAACACTGGAAGCTAAAACGGTGGCAATTATTGATGACTCTACACAGTATGGAAAAGGATTGGCCGATGAGTTTGAAAAAACTGTCAAAGCTTCTGGAGTTAAGGTGGTTGCTCGTGAGGCTAGTAATAACAAGGCTGCAGATTTCAAGGCGATCCTAACTAAAGCAAAAGGAAGCAAGCCCGATGTCATTATGTATGGCGGTATGGATGCAACTGGAGGACCGTTGGCAAAGCAAGCAAAAGAGCTTGGAATTACAGCAAAGATTGTCGGTGGAGACGGGATGTGTACTGAAAAATTGGCTGAGCTGGCTGGCGATGCCGTTATCAACATTACTTGCTCTGAGGCTGCATTGGCTTTATCGAAAATGGCTGAGGGTGCAGATTTCCAAAAGCGATATAAAGACCGCTTTAATTCTCAGGTACAAATGTATGCACCTTTTACATACGATGCAGTTTATGTCTTGGTTGATGCGATGAAGCGTTCAAATTCAGTGGATGCCGATAAAATCTTGTCAGTCATGCCTCAAACAAAGATGAAGGGGTTGATAGGTAATATTTCCTTTGATGATAAAGGGGATATGAATGAGGGTGTCATTACGCTCTATGACTTCAAAGATAAGAAAAAATCAGTTCTTGATGTTATCAAGATGTAATGCAGGCAAGCTAAAAAGGCAAGGTAATTTCAGATCCTTTTTAGCTTCAATCTAAATGGATATTTTCCTTCAGCAAATCATAAACGGATTGGTTTTGGGGAGCATCTATGCATTGATTGCCCTTGGCTATACCATGGTTTACGGAGTGCTGGGGATTATCAACTTTGCCCATGGTGAAGTGCTGATGATTGGCGCAATGGTTTCCCTCACATTGATCAGATTTATTCTCAGCTATACAAGCGAATTACCAGGTTGGCTAGTTTTGTTAATTGTTTTGCCGATCACTATGGCAATATGCGCCGGACTTAGTTATTGGATTGAAAGAATTGCTTACCGCCCATTGAGAGATGCGCCCAGATTAGCTCCTCTAATTTCAGCCATTGGGATGTCGATTTTATTGCAGACCCTTGCAATGATGATCTGGTCTCGAAATCCAATGACCTACCCGCAGTTATTACCATCTATGCCTATTGATGTATTAGCTAGTGGCGCAACTATCACCGGAAAGGAAATTGCCATAGTGCTGACTGCATTTTTTGTGATGTGCGGATTAATATTTTTGGTTGAAAAAACTCGTTTAGGTCGTGCAATGCGAGCTACGGCCGAGCAAACACAAATCGCTTCTTTAATGGGCGTAAATCCAAACAAAGTGATATCGATTACGTTTATGTTGGGCGGAGCTTTAGCTGGGCTTGCGGGTGTGATGATTGCAACCAATTATGGCAATGTGCATTTTTATATGGGTTTTATACCCGGCCTGAAAGCGTTTACTGCAGCAGTATTGGGCGGGATTGGTAATTTACAGGGCGCAATGTTGGGCGGTCTTCTGCTTGGTTTAATTGAAGCATTTGGGGCTGGTTATATCGGTGATTTAACGGGTGGCGTACTGGGTTCAAACTACCAAGATATTTTTGCATTTCTGGTTTTAATTCTGGTTTTGGTGATTCGGCCAACAGGTTTATTAGGCGAGAAAGTTTCCGATCGTGCTTAATTCTTGGGCGCGCCTAAATCGGTCATCGTATTTTTGGATTGGAGTATTGGCTTTAATTCTTTTGCCATGGATTGCTGGCATTGCCGGAGGAAATTATTGGGTACGAGTACTTGACTTTGCTTTGCTTTACATAGTGTTGGCGTTGGGATTGAATGTTGTAGTTGGTTTTGCGGGCTTGCTGGATTTGGGTTATATCGCCTTCTATGCTTTGGGTGCATATAGTTTTGCCTTATTAGCTTCGCCACACCTTACGCAACAATTTGGTCAGGTTGCGGAATTCTTTCCTGCTGGTTTGCATTTCTCCCCCTGGATGGTTGTTATTTTTGCCATTATTTTGACTGCCATTTTTGGGGTTATTTTAGGTTTTCCAACTCTTCAGTTGCGTGGCGATTATCTGGCTATTGTTACCTTGGGGTTTGGAGAAATTATTCGCATCTTTATGAATAATTTGGACCGTCCATTGAACTTAACAAATGGGCCCAAGGGGATTATGGCAATTGATCCCCTTAGGTTTTCTGGAATTACTTTTTCTAAACCATTGGATTTGGGGTTTATACAAATTCCCGGCTTGTACCTAGTGTTTTATTTATTTCTAGCATTGGCCATCTTGGTTGCGTTTGTTTGTCTGCGCTTGCAGTATTCGCGTATTGGCCGCGCTTGGGTAGCCATTCGGGAAGATGAGATTGCGGCTAAGGCAATGGGAATCAATACCCGAAATATGAAGCTAATGGCGTTTGCAATCGGGGCTTCTTTTGCTGGGGTTGCTGGCGTATTATTTGCCGCTTTTCAGGGCTTTGTTTCTCCAGAATCATTTACCCTTTGGGAGTCAATTGTTGTACTGGCAATGGTGGTATTGGGTGGAATTGGGCATATCCCCGGAGTAATTTTGGGAGCAGTTTTGCTGGCCATATTTCCTGAGGTATTGCGGGCTGTAGCGGCGCCATTGCAAAACGCAATATTTGGTCATGTCGTTATCGATGTAGAAATCATTCGCCAGCTGATTTATGGTTTGGCGTTAGTGTTGATCATGCTTTATCGACCCGGCGGCATTTGGCAAAAACGGGAGACGAATGCATCATGACCAAGTTATTGGACGTAGCTGGCGTATCAAAACACTTTGGGGGGGTACAGGCGCTTGAAGGGGTTGGCTTGAACGTTCCAGAGGGGGCAATTGTTGGCTTGATTGGGCCAAATGGTGCAGGCAAAACCACTTTTTTTAATGTCATTACAGGTCTATATCCCGCTGATTCTGGGAGATTTATATTTGCCGGCAAGCCCTATTCACCAAAATCGATTGCTCAGGTCACAAGGTCCGGAATAGCTCGAACATTTCAGAATATTCGGTTATTTGGAGAGATGTCCGTGCTTGAGAATGTCATGGTGGGCTGTCACTGCAAGTCCCGGGCCGGCCTATTTGGGGCCATCTTTCGGTTTCCTTCGACAAGGCGCGAAGAGGCTGCTATACGTTCAAAATCCCTTGATTTGCTTGCTTATGTTGGTTTAAGTGATTTTGTGAACATTCAAGCCCGGCATTTATCTTATGGGCATCAACGCCGTTTAGAAATAGCCCGTGCACTTGCTACGGAGCCAAAGTTGTTGGCTTTGGATGAGCCTGCCGCTGGCATGAATGCAACTGAGAAACGGGAGCTCAAAGAATTATTGCTGCGTATCAGGGCAGATGGAAAAACGATTCTTCTGATTGAGCATGATGTAAATTTAGTCATGGGCATTTGCGATGAATTGACGGTGCTGGATTACGGGAAGGTCATAGCCGCAGGAAGCCCAAACGATGTGCGAAGCCATCCCGAGGTGATACGTGCCTATTTAGGTCAGGGGGCAGTATGACGCTTGCAAAGTGGGGCACAACCAGAAGCATTGAAAAAAACCTGCTTGAGGTTTACAACCTAAAGGTTGCCTATGGTGGTATCAATGCGGTAAAGGGAGTTGATTTATCGATTGCTGAAGGCGAGTTGATAGCACTTATTGGGGCGAATGGTGCAGGTAAAAGCTCTACTTTAAAGGCCATATCGGGATTGATCACACCAGCTGATGGCGATATCAATTATTTAGATAGAAATATAAATAAAGTACCTGCACATGAGTTGGTAAGCTTAGGTTTAAGTTTGGTTCCTGAAGGGCGTGGTGTTTTTAAACGGATGACAATTCTTGAGAATTTGCAAATGGGGGCGTTTTTGGAGTCTGATCCCATCACATTCAACAACAATCTGGAAAAGGTTTATTCCTACTTCCCTAGGCTGCAAGAGCGTTCTGCCCAACTGGCCGGGACTCTTTCAGGGGGGGAGCAACAAATGGTTGCAATCGGGCGCGCCATAATGGCTCAGCCGCGTTTATTGCTATTGGATGAGCCATCCATGGGCCTATCGCCAATGATGGTAGAAACGATTTTCACAGTGATTCGAAATTTAGCCTCAGACGGTATAACAATCCTTTTGGTAGAGCAAAATGCTCGCCTTGCCCTTCAGCTTGCCGATCGCGCTTATGTCATGGAGAGCGGACTAATCAGCTTGAGCGGCTCCGGCAATGAATTGCTGCAAGATCCAAGAGTGAAAACCGCTTATTTAGGTGAATAACGGGCGATAGTCAAGGTCAATGAGCGTATTGACAAAAACGTCCTAAGGCTAAATTTCTTGCCTCAATAGTTTGCGCAACATTTCTGTCATTAGGCGGATCTCTTCCTCGCTAACATTTAAGGCTGGCATAAAACGAAGCAGATTTGGCCTAGGGGCATTAATCAGCAATCCTTCGGGGCCTTGCTCTCGCGCTAGATCGACCAATTTTGGGCCTATATCCCTTCCCAGCATTAGTGCGCGTAGCAAACCATTGCCGCGTTCTCCCTCAAGATGAAACTCGTTTACTAAGGCCAATAATTCTGAACGCAGTAATTCACCCTTGGCTTGTACGGACTCCAAGAATCCTGGGGCAAGTAATTGTTCAACGACGCTGATGCCAACCGCAGTCATGAGGGGGTTTCCGTTATAGGTTCCCCCTTGATCGCCAGGGACAAAACAAGCTACAGCATCTGTTGCCATGAGTGCGGCAAGAGGAACCCCACCGCCAATTCCCTTTCCCAAGGTCATGATGTCAGGTTCAATGTCGCAGTGCTGATATGCGAATAATTTTCCAGTGCGACCACAGCCGGATTGAACCTCATCAACGATCAATAATAGGCGGTTGTCGAGCGTTAATTTACGTAAATCTTGCATAAACTCAACAGTAGCCGGGATCACGCCGCCTTCGCCTTGAATGGGTTCGATCATTATTGCAACCGTTTTATCGGTAATGAGTTTTTTAACGGACTCCAAGTCGTTGATGTCGGCTTTTGGGAAACCGGGTACTTGCGGGGCAAACATCGTATCCCATCCGGGCTTGCCTGAGGCGCTCATCGTTGCAAGGGTTCGACCATGAAAGCTATGATCAAAGGTGATGATCTCAAAAGCGCCCGACCTGTTCAGTTGCCCCCATTTACGTGCAAGCTTAATGGCACCTTCATTTGCTTCAGCTCCGCTATTGGCGAAGAATACCTTCTGAAAGCAACTGTTTGTCGTTAGTAGATTCGACAGACGAATCATGGGTTCGTTATAAAAAGCCGGGCTAGGATTGATCAGTTTTTTTGCTTGAAGATTGAGTGCTGCAATCATTCCCGGATTGCCATGTCCTAGGCAATTGACAGCCCAACCCTGGAGAAAGTCTAAATAGCGCTTGCCATTTCCATCTTTTAACCATGAGCCTTCTCCTTCAGTCATTATCAGTTCAGGGCGTTGGGTAATAAACATAACCGAGTGGGTATCCACTGATGCGTTTTGAGGTTTTTGGGTTGAGGACATATTCATGATTAATCGGAGAAGGTTGAAATATTGGGTCGCATGTTTCGTGCAGTTAGTTGACGGCTAAATCGGAAGCATTAACAAATGAGTCAGCAAAAAACTCGTCCTCGGGTAAATGGCACAAGTTCGTAAATTCCTTATGTGCGGCATTAATCATTACAGGGGCGCCGCAAGCATATACCTGATGGTTGCCCATATCGGGATGATCTTGCAACGCGGCTTTATGGACAAGTCCGATACGGCCTGTCCATGCATCTTCTGGAAGAGCATCCGATATCACTGGGATATATTGAAAATCCTTTATTGCTTTAGCCCAGTCCTGACAAAGACTATTTAGATAAAGGTCGTTTGGTCTTCGCACCCCCCAATATAGGCTAATTGGCCTGCCAATATTTTTTAAGTGTATTTCCTCAATAATTGCTTTGATGGGTGCAAATCCTGTTCCAGCTGCAACGAAGATGATGGGTTTTTTGGATTCGTCTCGTAAAAAGAAACTTCCCATAGGGCCCTCGAATCGAAGGATGTCCTTCTCTTTAAGCGAGGGAGAGGTTTTACCAAAGACAAAATCGGTAAACAGGCCGCCTGGCAAGTGTTTGATATGCAGTTCAAGAGCACCCTCTTGGCTTGGGGCGGTAGCTAGCGAATACGCACGTCGTTGGCCATCCTTTAATAAAAACTCGATGTACTGTCCGGCTAAAAATTGAAAACGTTCAGCTGCCGGAAGTTGTAACTTGAGAATAGCTACATCGGTAGTTGGGCGAAGAATGGCATTAATACGACACGGAACTTTGCGAATTGCAATGTCGCTATTTCTGTGAATTTCACGCGCCTCAAGTAATAAATCCGATTCGGCATGAGCGCAGCAAAATAGAGCGAACCCAGAAACCTCATCGGCGCTACTCAGGGCAGCTTGGCTATGCTGATCATGCCTAACCCGGCCATCTATAACTTTTCCGATGCAAGAGCCACATGCGCCATTTTTACAACCGTAGGGAAGGTTGATGTTTTGACGTGAAGCTGCCTCCAAAATCGTTTCATCCTCTTGAATAGAGAATTGTTTTCCACTGGATTTCAGAGTTATTTGATAAGACACTCTCATTCCCTTCAATAAATCGTTACGATGTAGCCTATGCAAACCCTTGGCAAACCCCGTCTCCTGATAGTCGGCTGTGGCGATATTGGTTTGAGAGTTGCTCAACAACTTTCAAAGTTATACCGCATATTCGCATTAACATCCCAGCGCGAACGCTTTCCGGAGTTGAGGGCCCTTGGGGTAATTCCTATTTTTGGGGATCTTGATACGCCCGATAGCCTATGGCGGCTAAAAGGTATAGCAAGCACCGTAATTCATTTGGCACCACCTCAAAATTTAAGTACTTACGATTATCGAACACGCAATCTTGTACGAATTTTATCTCAAGGATCCTCTGGGCTTAGAAGACTTGTGTATGTGAGCACCACAGGGGTGTATGGAGATTGCCGCGGAGCAAGGGTTTATGAAACTACTCCAATTAACCCACAGAATGATCGGGCACATAGGAGAGTTGATGCCGAGCGGGTTTTGCGCTCCTGGGCGCTCAATACAGGTGCTGTCTTAAGTATTTTGCGAGTTCCGGGGATTTATTCCCTTGATCGTTTGCCAATTGGCCGATTGAAATCCAAAACACCGGCTTTAATATCGGAAGAGGATGCTTACTCCAACCACATACATGGGGATGATTTGGCGCGCTTAATTTGCGCTGCTATATTTCGTGGCAGACCCCAAAGGGTGATTAACGCTTGTGATGGAGTGGAAATCAAAATGGGCGATTATTTCGACCAAGTTGCTGATGCATTTGATTTGGATCGTCCTCAACGTTTTCCAGCTACAGAACTCCAAAAAATGGTTAACCCCATGTTATGGTCTTTTATGCGCGAATCTAGGCGGGTGCAAAACTCACGCCTTAGAGAGCTACGGACAAATCTTCGTTATCAATCCGTCGCCGAATTTTTAGAAATTACTTCCAAGAATCCTTTAGGCCAACAGCGCGATTAAAGACTGGCTTACCTGGCTTGGATTCTATGCGATCAGCAACAAAGTAGCCGTGACGTTCGAATTGAAACCGTTCTTCGGATTTTGCCTGTTCCATGCATGGCTCCAGATATGCCGTGATGGTTTTTTTTGACGCGGGATTAATCGTGTCTAGAAAATTCTTATTGCCACTGTCAGGATGGGGGTCGTTGAATAGGTGGTCATAAAGACGGACCTCGGCAGGAAAGGCATCCATCGCGCTAACCCAATGAATGTTGCCTTTTACTTTGTATGTGTTCGAGCCAGGCGTTCCGCTTTTGCTGTCTGGAAAGTACCGTGCATTGACTTGGACTACATTTCCATTAGTGCCAAATTCAACACCAGTACATTCAATAACAAATCCATGTCGTAAGCGAACTCTTCCACCGGCTTCTTCCCCAATAGGCGGATAGAGTCGAAAGAAGCCTTTGACTGGAGCAGGCATGAAGTCGGAGGATTCGATCCATAATTCGCGGGTGAAATTAAATTCCCGATTGCCCCACTCAGGATGATGCGGGTGTCGCGGAGCGGAGCAGGATTCGACGGTGTCGGCACCATAATTTTCGATGACCAGTTTTATCGGATTTAGAACCGCAGTTGCTCGCGGTGCAGTGGCTTCAAGATCGTCCCGCAATGCTTGTTCAAGCGTGCTCATATCGATCCAGCTGTCGGCTTTCGATACGCCAATGCGCTCACAAAATAAACGAATACTTTCGGGCGTGTATCCACGGCGACGTATTCCAACAATTGTCGGCATTCGTGGGTCGTCCCAGCCATCCACATGATTTTCTTCAACCAATTGCAACAATTTTCGCTTGCTGGTGATGGTGTGGGTAAGATTTAGGCGGGCAAACTCATATTGATGGGGGAGCGGGTCCTTAAAGACCCCAGCTTCTTTTAGTGCGTTTAAAACCCAATCGTATAAAGGCCGATTGTTTTCAAATTCCAATGTGCAAATGGAATGGGAAATGTTTTCTAATGCATCGGAGATGCAATGTGTGAAATCGTAGAGAGGATAGATGCACCATTTGTTTCCGGTGCGATGATGCTCTGCATGGCGAATACGATAAACGACAGGATCTCGCATGACAATATTCGGATGCTCCATGTCAATTTTTAATCGTAGTACGTGTTCACCGTCCTTAAATTTCCCTGCGCGCATTTCACGAAAGAGTCTTAAATTTTCTTCGGGTTCCCTATTTCTGAATAGGCTATTTTTACCAGGGTGATTAAAATTGCCGCGATTCTCGTGGATCTGATCCGCGGTTTGACTGTCTACATAGGCCTTGCTGTTCTTTATGAGTATTTCAGCGAACTCGTAAAGGTGATCAAAGTAATCGCTAGCATGGTACAAATGTTCCTTGCCATTTTCTTTCCAGCTAAAGCCGAGCCAATGGACTGCATCTAGGATACTTTCAGCGTACTCTACATCCTCTTTGACTGGATTAGTGTCATCTAGCCGCATATTGCAGCGTGCGCCTCCAGGAAGTATTCCGTAGTCCTTTGCCAAGCCAAAATTCAGGCAAATGCTTTTGGCATGGCCAATGTGTAGGTATCCGTTGGGTTCAGGAGGGAATCGGGTAATGATTGCCGGAATGCTTTCCCCGGCTTGGTTAGTTCGATGGTTGTATGTGCCCCCTGTTAAATCGTTGTCAATAATCTGACGAAGAAAATTTGAGGATTCAGCCGCATGACCGGTTGTTGGCATTTGAGGTTGGGTTGGTTTTGTTGGCTTGCTATTTTGGGACATTCCAATATTGTAGAGAAGAAAAATTCTCCCCATAAAGAAAAAGCCCGCAGTGTTGCTGCGGGCTTTTTGTAATTAAAAACTCTTTTAGAGGTTTAATCCTCGACGAAGGCCTCTTCTCGAGTCTTCTTAACCGCTGGTAGGGCCACAATTACCACCAACATCGCGGATGCAATCAGGAGGCCTAAAGATAGAGGGCGGGTAAGAAAGGTTGTAAAGTCGCCACGAGACAGCAGGAGCGCACGGCGGAAGTTTTCCTCCATCATTGGCCCTAACACAAAGCCAAGCAGCAAAGGAGGGGGTTCGCAACCCAGTTTGAAAAAGAGGTATCCGATCAAGCCAAATGCAGCTGTAACGAAAACGTCAAATACGGTGTTGTTCACGGTATAAACGCCGATGCAGCAAAAAACCAAAATAGCTGGATAGAGGAAACGGTAAGGTATCTTCAAGAGCTTCACCCAAATGCCGATTAGGGGAAGGTTAAGGAGAATCAACATTACGTTACCGATCCACATCGAAGCAATCAATCCCCAGAACAAGGCGGGATTGCTTGTCATGACTTGAGGTCCGGGTTGAATGTTGTGAATTGTCATGGCTCCAACCATCAGGGCCATCACTGCATTTGGAGGGATACCAAGGGTTAGCAGGGGTATGAATGATGTTTGGGCGGCAGCGTTGTTAGCGCTCTCTGGGCCAGCAACACCTTCAATTGCACCTTTGCCAAACTCATGACTGTATTTGGAGGATTTCTTTTCAACCGAATAGGCACCAAAGGCGGCAAGAGCGGCGCCACCACCAGGCAAGATCCCCAGAATGGAACCAATGGTTGTTCCGCGCAAAATCGAGGGAATCATCCTCTTGATGTCTGTTTTTGTAGGGATCATGGTGGTGACTTTGTTGAGGAATCCCTCATCTTCACCTTTTTTCTCAAGGTTGCCCATAATCTCGGCAAAACCAAAAACACCCATCGCAACTGCCACAAAGCCTATGCCGTCGCTTAATTCTGGAACGTCAAAAGCGTAGCGTGAAACCCCAGAATTGACGTCGGTACCGATCAAGCCTAACAATAGACCGAGCACGATCATGCCAATAGCTTTGATGAGTGAACCTGAGGCCAAAACAACAGCACCGATCAAGCCCAATACCATTAATGAGAAGTATTCGGCTGGGCCAAATTTAAATGCCAGTTGAGAAAGTGGTGCGGCAAAGGCGGCCAAAACAAGGGTAGCTACACACCCAGCAAAGAACGAGCCCATACCTGCGGTAAAGAGGGCGACGCCCGCTCGCCCATTTCTCGCCATTTGATAACCATCAATCGCTGTGACGACCGAAGAGGTTTCTCCTGGAATATTTAGCAAAATTGCGGTGGTGGAGCCGCCATATTGTGAGCCATAGTAAATTCCAGCGAGCATGATTAGTGCAGCAATGGGAGGCAATGCATAGGTGGCTGGCAACAACATTGCAATGGTTGCAATGGGTCCTAATCCAGGTAAAACTCCAATAAGCGTGCCTAAGATGCAGCCAATAAGACAATAAATGAGGTTTTGTAGGGTAAACGCAGTATCGAAACCCAGGGCAAGATTGCTAAATAAGTCCATTTTTAGATTTCCAGTGCGTTATTCAAAAAATACGGGCAAGAGTGGGAACTGCAGCTTTAAGCCTAATACAAAAACCGAGTAAGTAAAGGCTGTCAAGAAAATTGCATTGACGAGCGTTCCTTTCCAGTGGAATTCATGACTGGCGCTTGCCGACATAAACACTAAAGCAACTACGGAAACCAGAAATCCCATTTTTGGCAAAAGTATGCCGTAAATGAGGACCGAACCTGTAATCAGGCCAATAATGCGCCAGTTAAAAGGTGGGATTTTTTCAATTATTGCTTTTGCGCTGAATGACCTTAGCAAAACCAAGACGCCTAATAAGGTCATTAATAAGCCCAACCAGAATGGGAAATATCCAGGCCCCATCTTCGCTGCCGTCCCCATTTGATATTGGGTGGCCAAGATGGCGAAAAACAGGCCGATCACGATATACATGATTCCGGCACCAAAATCCCGATGATTGCGAATTTTCAAGCTGAGCTCCTTATTTTTTTATCGACATGGGAATCGATCTTTTAATTTAATGTTTTGCGATTGTAAGGCACGAAGGATACTTGGTGTCTAGGGTTTGCCCTAGCTTGGTGCCAATGCGATAATTATTTCATGAAAGTTAATCAAATTCGCCAGGCTTACCTGGATTTTTTTGCCGCTAAAGGCCATCAAATTGTTCCATCAAGTCCTGTAGTGCCGGGGGATGACCCCACATTGCTTTTTACAAATGCGGGGATGAACCAATTCAAGGACGTGTTTTTAGGGTTTGATAGGCGATCCTACACAAGAGCCGCCACAGCGCAAAAATGCATTCGCGCTGGAGGAAAACACAATGATTTAGATAATGTAGGGTATACGGCTCGGCACCATACTTTTTTTGAAATGCTCGGCAATTTCTCGTTTGGGGATTATTTCAAACAAGAAGCCATTCAATTCGCTTGGGATTTGTTGACCGATGTGTTTAAGCTTCCCAAAGACAAGCTGTTGGTTACGGTGTATGCGGAAGATGATGAGGCGTACGACATTTGGCAAAAGCAAATTGGCATTCCACCAGAACGCATCATTCGCATTGGGGATAACAAAGGAGCTCGTTATGCTTCCGATAATTTTTGGATGATGGGCGACACCGGTCCTTGTGGTCCGTGTACGGAGATTTTTTATGATCACGGTGCGCATATTCCAGGTGGACCTCCAGGAAGCCCGGATGAAGACGGCGATCGCTTTATTGAGATCTGGAATAACGTTTTCATGCAGTTTAATCGGGATGAGTCTGGAAACATGCATCCTTTGCCTAAGCCTAGCGTTGATACTGGCATGGGTCTTGAGCGCATTGCGGCCGTATTGCAGCATGTGCACTCAAATTATGAAATTGATTTATTCGTGCGATTGCTACAGGCAGCAAAAGGAGTGGTTGATGCGGCAGGCGGGGAAGACTGCGATCCATCCAGCCCATCTTTGAAGGTGATCGCCGATCATATTCGCGCTTGCAGTTTTATTGTTGTGGATGGGGTTATTCCCGGCAATGCCGGTAGAGGTTATGTTTTGAGGCGAATCGCCCGTCGCGCTATCCGGCATGGCTACAAACTGGGGGCGCGCAAACCATTTTTTTATCAGTTGGTTCCAGCTTTGGTAAAAGAGATGGGGGAGGCTTATCCTGAGTTGCGCAATGCAATGGAGAAGGTTAGCGAGGTTCTTAGGCAGGAAGAAGAGCGTTTTTTTCAGACCATTGCCAACGGAATGGAAATTTTGGAAACTGCACTTGCTGGTGGAGTTCAAACCATAGACGGGGAGACAGCCTTTCGATTGCACGACACCTTTGGTTTTCCGCTCGATTTAACGGCGGATGTCTGTCGTGAACGTAATGTCTCGGTAGACGCCGTTGGGTTTGAAGTGGCGATGGAAAAACAGCGAAATCAGGCCAGGGCGGCTGGACAGTTCAAAATGACTCAGGGATTGGAGTATTCCGGTGCGCCAACCAAATTTCAGGGATACGACACGTTAAGGTGTGAGAGTACAACAATTACCGCTCTTTACTTGAACGGCCTGCCTGTGAAAGCCATTAAGGCAGGGGATATGGCTGTAGTGGTATTGGATGTCACGCCATTTTATGCAGAATCCGGTGGTCAGGTTGGGGATCAAGGTGAATTGCGCAATGAGGTTGCGCAATTCACGGTTGAGGACACGTTTAAAATCCAGGCGGATGTTTTTGGGCATCAGGGTGAACTCCTTGAAGGCCAATTGAAGGTTGGGGATTCCTTGAATGCATTTGTGGACCCATTGTTACGGATTGATACGATGCGTAATCACAGCGCAACCCATATTTTGCATAAGGCCTTGCGTGAAATTTTAGGGGATCATGTTCAGCAAAAAGGCTCATTGGTGGATGCTGGAAAAACCCGTTTTGACTTTACCCACAATGCTCCCATGACTGCAGAGCAAATACGTCAGGTTGAAAATATTGTGAATCGCGAGATTTTAGATAATTCAGCCACTTCGTCTAAGGTGATGTCCATAGACGATGCTCAAAAGACTGGCGCCATGATGCTCTTTGGAGAAAAGTACGGCGACGAGGTCCGGGTATTGGAAATAGGCAGTTCAAAAGAGCTGTGCGGAGGGACTCATGTCAATCGCACGGGTGATATTGGGAGCATGAAAATTGTTGCCGAGACTGGTGTTGCAGCTGGTATCCGTCGCGTTGAGGCCATTTCAGGTCGCGGGGCTTTGCGTTTTATACAAGAACTCGAGGACACGGTTAATCATGCGGCAACAGCCTTAAAAACCCATCCAGGTGACTTGGTTCAGCGGGTTCACCAACTGCAAGAAAGCTTGCGTCAAGCGGAGCAGGAATTGGGGCGTGTGAATTCGAAGTTGGCGGCGAGTCAGGGGGATGAGTTGGCAACCCAGGCCATCGATGTTGGTGGATTGAAGGTGCTAGCAGTTTGCTTGGATGGCGTTGATCCCCTAGCTTTGCGAGAGATTATGGATTCATTGAAAGCGAAATTAAAAACCGCTGCGATTGTTTTGGGTACGATTCAAGGCGACAAGGTCAGTTTAATTGCTGGTGTTACTGCAAATGCAGTAGGAAGGGTAAGGGCTGGAGATTTAGTTAATTATGTGGCTCAGCAGGTTGGGGGCAAAGGTGGCGGCAAGCCAGAAATGGCGATGGCCGGTGGAAATAATCCCGCTGCGTTGCCTGCAGCATTGGCGACCGTTAAGGATTGGATTGCATCTCGATGAATAAACAGCAAGAATTCAAAGTGGATACTGAAGTTGATGCCATTGGCATGAATTGCCCATTACCCATTCTAAGAACTAAAAAAGCCCTTGCAGGAATGCAGTCTGGTCAAATTCTAAGGGTTCGAGCTACCGATGCTGGGGCCGCTCATGACTTTCCTGCGTTTGCAAAACAGACAGGAAATGAGTTAATTTTTTCGGGAAGCGAAGACGATGTTTTGGTTTTTATCTTAAAGCGCCGTTAGACGGTTTTGGAAGACGGGGCAAAGCGATTTTTAAGATAGGATTCAAACTGTTCGCCAATTTCAGGGTGCCTCAAAGCAAATTCTACTGAGGCTTTAAGGTAACCCAATTTGCTGCCACAGTCGAAGCGCAATCCCTTGTATTCATAGGCGAATGCAGCCTCATTTTTTAATAGCGCGGAAATTCCATCGGTGAGTTGGATTTCTCCCCCAGCTCCGGGTTTAGTGTTGCGCAGATACTCAAAAATATTTGATGAAAGAATGTAACGTCCCGCAATAGCCAAATCTGAAGGTGCATCTTTCTCTTGGGGCTTTTCCACAACCCCCTCAAGCTTATAAACCCTATCACCAATTAGCTCACCCTTAATCATGCCGTAGGACGTGCTTTGCGAGGGCTCTATTTTTTCAACCGCCAATACGGTTCCGTGATGCTTTTTATAAACATCAAGCATTTGGCTCAAAGAGGATGGCTCTCCATCAATTAAATCATCAGCCAGTAAGACGGCAAAATATTCATTCTGTATCAGTTTTTCAGCGCACAAAATAGCGTGGCCTAAGCCAAGCGCTTCGCTTTGGCGAATATAAATGCAATCTACATGACTGGGTTTGATATTGCGAACAATTTGCAGCAAATCAATTTTATTTTTGGCTTCTAGTTCTGATTCCAATTCGTATGCGGTATCAAAATGATCTTCAATGGCGCGTTTGCTACGGCCGGTAATAAAAATTAACTGATCGATGCCGGCTGCAATGGCTTCTTCAACCGCGTATTGAATCAAGGGTTTGTCAACAACGCTCAGCATTTCCTTTGGGCTTGCTTTGGTGGTTGGTAAAAACCGAGTTCCCAATCCAGCTACTGGAAATACGGCTTTTGTTATGCGGTTATTTGGAACGAGCGTCATAGAAACTTAAGTTTAAGGGTTATCGGTTTGCTATTTAATTATTTAGTCGTGCAAATTGTGCCAGTAGTTTCTCATGATTTTGTTTAAAGTTAAATAACCGCAGTTTTTCTTGGGCAACAACCTCTTCGGGCGCACGCGCAAGAAAACTTTCGTTGGACAGTTTGTTTTGGCATTTTTCGATTTCGTTCGATAGCTTATCGATTTCTTTGCTAAGACGAATTTTTTCTGTCCCGATGTCAACCTCAATTTTCAGCAACAACTTGAACTTGCCAACTAGGGCAATTGGGGCGCCAGGAGCATCGCGTTCAAGCAGGGATTCATCGCTATAGATTTTAACTTCTGAGAGCTTGGCTAGGGCTAATAGATAAGGCATTGCTTCGTTTAAGAAGGGTTCTGGTCCGCTAATCCACAAGGGAATTTTTTGCGCGGGAGAGACCTGCATTTCTCCTCGCAAATTTCTACATGAATCCACAATTAATTTAATATGATTTACCCAGGATTCGCTTTCAGCATCAATTTTTTCTGGTTGGGAAACTGGATAAGGCTGAAGCGAGATGGATTGTTTATTTTGTGAATGCAATTCTTTGCCAATTTTTGGCGCCACTGTCTGCCAAAGGGTCTCAGTAATAAACGGAATGAGCGGGTGAGAAAGGCGCAGTATCGTTTCCAGAACCCGCAGCAATGTGCGCCGAGTTGCGCGTTGCTGGGAGGGCGAGCCGCTCTGGAGTTGTACTTTTGCGATTTCTAGATACCAATCGCAATATTCATCCCAAACAAATTGGTAAATGGAATTGGCAATGTTGTCGAATCGAAAGTTTTGGAAGCCTTTTTCAACTTCAGCTTCGGTTCTTTGAAGGATGGAGACAATCCATTTATCGGCAGGGGAGAAATGAAGGTACCCTTCAGGGCCGCACTGGTTATCGCAGGGGTCGCAGCCGTTTTCATGAAGGCTTCCTGGACAGTTCATTAATACAAAGCGGGTAGCGTTCCAAAGCTTATTGCAAAAATTTCGATAACCTTCGCAACGTTTTTGGTCAAAATTAATATTTCGCCCCAATGATGCAAGTGACGCAAATGTGAACCGCAAGGCATCAGTGCCAAACGCAGGAATTCCATTGGGGAATTCTTTTCGAGTCTTTTTGGCGATGCTTTCCGCTTGCTTTGGATTCATTAACCCCGAAGTTCTTTTAGTAACCAAATTCTCGATCTGGATACCATCAATGAGATCAATTGGGTCCAAAGTATTCCCTTTGGACTTGCTCATTTTTTGGCCTTCTGAGTCTCGTACCAATCCATGAACATACACCGTATGGAAGGGCACTTTTCCTGTGAAGTGACAGGTCATCATGACCATACGAGCGACCCAAAAGAAAATAATATCAAAGCCTGTAACCAAAACTGAAGAGGGTAGGAAGTGTTTTAATTCCGATGATTCTTCTGGCCAGCCAAGTGAGCTAAATGGCACTAGAGCAGAGCTAAACCAGGTATCCAGAACATCTAAATCGCGTGTGAGGGTGCCGCTATAACCAGCCTGTTGGGCTTTGACATAGGCATCCGCTTCAGAGCGGGCAACAAAAATTTCTCCATTCTCTGCATACCAGGCGGGAATTTGGTGTCCCCACCAAAGCTGCCTTGAGATGCACCAATCCTGAATATTTTCCAGCCACTGTGTGTATGTGCTGATCCAGTTTTCTGGTACGAGTTTAATATCCCCTTTGGTAACGGCATCTAGGGCGGCACTAGCAATCGATGAGCCTGCTTGGTATTGATTCTCAGGACTGGGTTTGGATACGGCGACAAACCACTGATCCGTAAGCATCGGCTCAATGATTGTTTGAGTCCGATCGCCTCGCGGAACCATGAGCTTGTGAGGCTCTACCTTTTCAAGGAATCCTGCTGCCTCAAGATCGGAAACGACTTGTTTGCGGGCCGCAAAGCGATCCATGCCTTGGTAGATGATTGGCGCGTTCTCATTAATTTTTGCATCCAAGGTAAGGATATTGATGAGGGGCAGTTTATGGCGCTGTCCAACGGCGTAGTCATTAAAGTCGTGTGCAGGAGTTACCTTCACCACACCGGTGCCGAATGCTAGGTCTACGTAATCATCGGCAATGATGGGGATCGTTCGATTGCAAAGAGGCAGAACAACCGATTTTCCAATGAGGTGGCGATAGCGTTCATCTTCTGGGTTGACCATCACCGCTACGTCACCCAAGAGGGTCTCTGGGCGGGTGGTTGCCACAATGAGGTGGTTACCGCTATCGCTAAGGGGATAGCGAATATGCCAAAGGCTGCCATCCTCTTCTTCGCTGACTACCTCCAAGTCTGATACCGCGGTACCTAAAACCGGATCCCAGTTCACTAAACGTTTTCCACGATATATGAGGCCTTGCTCGTGTAGCCGAACAAATACCTCAATGACCGCTTTGGACATTTTGTCGTCCATAGTGAAATATTCTCTAGACCAATCAATTGAAGCGCCAAGACGACGGATCTGACGGGTGATGTTAGAACCCGAAGATTCCTTCCATTCCCAAACCTTTTCAAGGAACTTCTCGCGCCCCAAGTCGTGTCGAGATAGCTTTTGTGCATCCAACTGCCGTTCAACAACAATTTGAGTGGCAATGCCGGCATGATCTGTGCCGGGAACCCATAAAGTGTTTTTGCCTAACATGCGAGCATGCCGTATTAAGCCATCCATGATGGTTTGGTTAAATGCATGACCCATATGCAGGGTGCCAGTTACGTTTGGCGGGGGAAGTTGGATGCTGAAATCGTCCCTGCTTTCCTCAAGTGAGGCAATGGCAACGCCTCTGCGCTCCCATTCCGGCCCCCAAAAAGCCTCTATTGGGGCAGGTTCGTAGGATTTGGCAAGTTCGGTCACGGGTGGATTAGTCTCCGAAGGGCTTGTCGCTGATGAGTTGGTGGGATTCGCTGCGTTTGGCATATGAGGCAAATTATAATTGGGGCGATGTATACAGACCTGCTTGCGAACTTAAATCCAGAACAACGTGAGGCGGTTACGCTTCCCCCAGTCGATGAAAATGGGCGGCCTCAGTCAGCTTTGATACTAGCAGGGGCTGGAAGTGGCAAGACTCGTGTGCTCACAACTCGCATAGCCTGGCTTGTACAAACGGGCCAAGCTTCCCCAATTGGGATTTTGGCTGTGACCTTTACAAATAAAGCAGCCAAAGAGATGTTGGTGCGTTTGGGCGCAATGCTGCCCATTAATACGCGTGGAATGTGGATTGGCACTTTTCATGGCTTGTGCAATCGCTTATTGCGTTCGCATCACAAAGATTCTGGTTTGCCATCGACTTTCCAGATTTTAGACACCCAGGATCAGTTATCTGCCATTAAACGGCTGCTTAAGGGTTTAAAGGTGGATGATGAGAAGTACCCTCCAAAACAGCTGCAATATTTCATTGCTCACGCTAAAGAGAGAGGACAGCGGGCGCGCGATTTGGCAATTGGGGACGATTTTCAGGCCAAGATGGCTCAGCTTTATGAAGCATACGATGCGCAATGCCAGCGTGAAGGGGTGGTGGATTTTGCCGAATTGCTTTTGCGTAGTTACGAATTGCTTAAAAGTAATGACGCCATTCGCAACCATTATCAAGAACGCTTTCGTCATATTCTGATTGACGAGTTTCAAGATACCAATGCCCTGCAGTACGCGTGGTTGAAATTGTTGTCAGGGCATGATGGTGGCCGCCTTGGTATCGCGTCTTCCTTGCCTGCCAGTTCGGTTTTTGCGGTGGGTGACGATGATCAGAGTATTTATGCATTTCGAGGTGCGGATGTGGAAAATATGCGCCTGTATGAAAACCAATTTCATCCTACTATGGTGAAACTAGAACAGAACTACCGCTCTCATGGTCATATTCTGGATACGGCAAACCATTTGATTGCGAATAATTCCGGGAGGCTTGGCAAGAACCTGCGTACAGATGCCGGACATGGGGAATTGGTGCGCATCTTTGAGGCGGCATCGGATGGCGCTGAAGCCGCATGGTTGGTTGACGAGATTAAAGCGTTAATCCGTAGCGGCCTAAAACGAAGCGAAGTGGCATTGCTGTATAGGAGCAATGCGCAATCTCGTATTATTGAGCATGCTTTATTTTCAGCGGGGTTACCGTATCGGGTATACGGTGGACTGCGATTTTTTGAGCGTGCTGAAATTAAGCATGCATTAGCCTATTTACGATTACTTGAAAATCCAAACGATGACACGTCGTTTTCCCGCATTGTCAATTTTCCAGCGCGTGGAATTGGCGCACGTTCAATCGAAGCGCTTCAAGATGAAGCCAAATCTCAGCAATGCTCTTTTTATTTAGCAGCGTCCAGCTTAAGTGGAAAGGCCGGCGTCACATTGAGTGGATTTGTGCGATTAATAGACCATATGCGAGAGGCAACTCGTCATAACACCCTCCCTGAAACGGTTGAATTTGTAATTCAGCATAGCGGTTTGATTCAGCATTATTTAACGGAGCGCGAGGGGCAGGATCGCGTAGAAAATTTGCAAGAATTAATAAATGCCGCTACGGCATTTATTGCCGAAGAAGGGTATGGGCAGGATGCCATAGCCGCAAGTCTTTCAGAGGGAGGTGATGCTGCAATCGAATTGCCTCCGTTGGCGGCTTTTTTATCGCACGCTTCTTTGGAGGCTGGTGATAATCAGGCTCAGGCTGGACAAGATGCTGTTCAATTGATGACAGTTCACTCGGCCAAAGGATTGGAATTCACTTCGGTCTTTATTACCGGGCTTGAAGAGGGCCTTTTTCCGCATGAAAACAGCATTAATGAGTCAAATGGCCTAGAAGAAGAACGGCGCTTGATGTATGTGGCCATTACAAGAGCAAAAGAGCGCTTGTATCTTTCCCACACCCAATCTCGCATGCTGCATGGGCAAGTCCGTTACAACATGCCATCACGATTCTTGGAGGAATTGCCAACAGAAGCACTGAAGTGGTTGACGCCAAAAATTAAAGATGCGCGCTGGGGAGGAGTTCGGAATTCCGGATCATCCTGGGATGCGGGGGGTGGCTATTCTCGTAGTAGGGAGCATGAGTCCAATGATTTTTTTGATTCCGATAGCAGTCAAAAATTTGCAGGTAAAAGCTCTGCTGGCAGTGGTATTAAGAGAATGGCTGCTCCTCCACGCAGTGGATACCCGTTCACCATCGGACAGAACGTATTTCACACCAAATTTGGTGAGGGTCGGGTAACGGCTTTGGAGGGCCTAGAGGCTGAAGCGCGCGCCCAAGTGAATTTTAAACGACACGGATCCAAATGGCTGCAGTTAAGTATTGCAAAGTTAGCGGCTATTGAATAAGGGTAAAAATTACAATTCTGGTGGTTGATCGTTATTTGTAAAGCAGGCTTTCCAAGTCGCAAAGAAAGAGCAATGCATGATAGTGAGTCCGCCAATGGAAAGGGGTGCGATGATGAAGGAGGCTGCTTGGCCAAGGTCAATGGCGTCAAAACCTGCGCCAAGTAAAAGCGGAATGGCAATTAAAACTATGCCCCATATCAAAAGATAAACAAGAAAAGCTCCGCGATTGGTCCAGCATGCGAGGCAGCTTGAGAATAAGGCTTGAGGAACCGACATATCAGCCCAAGCAATGAGCAGCGGTGAAAACCACATCAGCATCGCAATAGGGACATAGAGAGCGCCACCGATTAACAAAACAGAGTACATTTGCTTAATGGCTTCGGCGCTGATGGGTTTATCGCTTGTCATCATTGGTAACAAAAGTTCAAAATCGACCAAGATGCTCAAAATAAAGCTTAATGCAAGAATTAATGCCGTATGAATCAAGCCGAGTTGCAAGATGCGTTTTCGCACCAACGGTAAGGGTGATCGAAGGGCGGTTAAATAGACCGATGGTCGGATGCGTTCTTTTTGAATTGCTTGTTGGCAAGCGGTCATGAATCCAACGGATAGGGCCGGAGTGAGAAGAAGTACGACAAATACGCCGGCAATTGGAATGAGCACCGCCAATTGCGCTAGAAAAACGTACATAAAAACCAACATTAGAAACCCCAATGGATTTTGCTTAAAAAGCCAGATGCCTTGACGAATCCATGTATAGCCTTCCTTAACGGGGAGAGAGTTCAGCTTCATTTGTTTGCTATAGCGATAGGGTTGAGTTACGACGGCTAAGTAATATATCCTCAAAATGGCTGGGATCATGAGGAGTAAGCATTTGAGCGTTTCTAGGCAAATAAAAATCCCATAATCTGGAAATCCAAAAACGCAAAGCGGCTGCACGCAACATGATTTGCCAGCAATCCAGCTCGATGCTGCTTAGTATTCGAACGGATTGATAGGCATTAATTAATGCAGATAAGCGTTCCGGATCAAGATCTTTTTTATTTTCTGCCAAACACCAGTCGTTTGCTGTGACAGCCAAGTCAAACAACCATTTATCGGTTCCGGCGAAATAAAAATCAAAGAATCCGCCCAATTGATCCCCGTCTGGACGAGGGTCAAATAGCACATTGTCTTTGAATAAATCGCAATGGCTCGCGCCCTGAGGCAGCCTGGCGTATTCAATGGATTTAAAAAATTGTTCTTGGGCTGCAAGTTCAGTTGTTAGGATTTCTTTTTGAAAATCACTAAGAAAAGGGAGAATTTGAGGAGTTGTTTCTTGCCACCAGCTAAGACTGCGTAAATTATTTTGGTTACCAGAAAAATCCGAACCGGCCTGATGCATTTTTGCTAGCATGCTCCCCACCATTGCACAGTGCGATGCGGTTGGCTCCAGTCGAGAAAGGCCTGGAAGTTTGCTAACAATTGCCGCTGGTTTTCCCTTTAACTCGAACAAAATCCGATTGCGTTGGTCGGCAACCGGCCTTGGAACGGGGATTCCTTTATTTGAAAGATGCAGCATCAAATTGAGGTAGTAGGGAAGCTGATCAAAGGACAGTCGTTCGAAAACGGTCAAAACGTATTTCTGATCTTGCCCATCGGACTTGGTATCTAGGAAAAAGTTTGAGTTTTCAATGCCCCCATGGATTCCTTGGATTTTGGAGGCTACGCCAATATTAAAATCTTGAGCTATCCAATCTGAGATATCGGTAAGGTTGATGGGGGTGAAAACGGCCATAAAATTAAAAAGGAATGCTGATGCTAGGTACGCTTAGCTGATCCCCGTCTGAAGAGAGGGGTGTGCCAGGCATTACCGAGGCTGGAGGGGCCATTTCATAGGTTCCAAACCGACTTTTCACCTGAACTTCATTGGGCGAGTTTGCATCCCTGTATTCCCGAATTTGGGTGCCGTTGCGATCCGTATATTCATAGGATGGTTGGCGGGATTCCTTATTATTTTGCCCTCCTACGCTTGGGGCTATAGGTTGATTGTTGATTTTTTGAATATCTTCGGCGCTTAAAGCTGGCATTGAGGCGCTTTGGGCTAAAACCATGTCAGGCCAGCTAATACTGCCAAAAAGCACGGCAGAGCCAGTCAGGATCAGGGTTTTTGGTAGTAGCTGGCTAATTTTTTTCATTGTCATTGGCATCATTTTCACCTTAATTAAGCTTGTTTTCGGGTAATTTTGAACCCGACCTGCAAGCGGTTAGCAACTAGATTGTACGATTGCGGTATGACTAAACACAGACTCTTGTTAGTAGACGGCTCCAGCTACCTGTATCGCGCCTTTCATGCCATGCCAGATTTGAGGAATTTGGCAGGGGAGCCCACCGGGGCAATTTATGGGGTGGTAAATATGATGCGCCGTATTCGTTCTGAAATTAAGGCTGATCACATAGCCTGCATTTTTGACGCAAAAGGCAAGACGTTTCGCGATGAGATGTATGCCGATTACAAGGCGCATCGCTCCCCGATGCCTGAGGATCTGGTTAGGCAAATTGAGCCGATTCATGCTGTAGTGAAGGCATTGGGTTGGCCTATCTTGATGGTATCCGGCGTGGAGGCTGATGATGTGATTGGAACCCTTTCTTGTCAGGCTACTGAAGCAGGATGGGACACCATTATTTCAACCGGCGATAAAGACTTGGCACAGCTGGTGAACCCATCGGTTACTCTAATCAATACGATGACCAATGAGAGGTTGGATGTAGCTGGAGTGATTTCAAAATTTGGGGTGCCACCAGACCGCATAGTTGATTACCTTTCGATTGTTGGGGATGTGGTGGATAACGTGCCCGGTGTTCCAAAGGCTGGACCCAAAACCGCGAATAAATGGTTAGCTGAATACGGGGATTTGGATACGTTGATTGCCTCAGCCGATCAAATTAAGGGGGTGGTTGGAGACAATTTGAGGGCGAGTTTGCAATGGCTGCCAAAGGCACGTGAACTGATTTCAGTAAAGACCGATTGCGATTTATCTGCGCACATACCCGGTTTGGATGATTTACATGCTAAGGCTGAAGATGCCGCATCATTAAAAAACCTTTTCGAGCGATTTGCTTTTAAAACCTGGTTACGTGAAATTGAAAATCGCGTTGAAAATTTAGCGGGTGGGCAAATGGCGGATCCCGAACAGCCTGATCCGAATGCTGGATTCGATTTGGCTGGTAGCCCTATAAAACCCGTTAATCAGCTGGATATCTTGGTGAATGATGCTAAGGGTTCGGTTGAGCCGCGAAGCACCCCAACCAAAATCTTGTCTCAAGCTTCCGTTGATTATCAAGATGGTATTGAAAGGCGTTATGAATGCATTGTGGATGAGAGGGAGTTTGAGCGCTGGCTGAAAAAAATTCAGTCTGCTGATTTAACGTGCATTGATACCGAAACAACCGGTTTGGATCCGTTGGTAGCAGAGCTTGTTGGGGTTTCCTTAAGCATTTCTCCGGGGGAGGCATGTTATATCCCGGTTGCGCATCGAAATGGGGAAGTTCAACTTGACCGGCAGTGGGTGTTAGACAGCCTTAGGTCGTGGTTGGAGGATCCCGGTCATCATAAAGTTGGTCAAAATTTAAAATACGATGCCCATATTTTTGCGAACTATGGGATTGCCTTAAAAGGCATTGAGCACGATACCTTGCTGGAGTCTTATGTTCTGGAATCGCACCTTTTACACAATATGGATAGTTTGGCAGAGCGCCATTTAGGCGTTAAAACGATTCGATATGAGGAGGTGTGCGGTAAAGGCGCCCACCAAATTGGGTTTGACCAGGTTGGTCTTGGCACGGCCACCGCCTATGCAGCCGAGGACGCTGATATTACATTGCGCTTGCATCAAGAGCTATGGCCTCAAATTGAGGCGAATTCAGGCTTACGCTATGTATATGAAAAAATAGAAATGCCTGCTATGCAAGTTCTTGGAATAATGGAGCGCAATGGCATTCGAATAGATGTTGCTTTGTTGGCGAAACAGGGTCAGGAGGTTGGCAAACGTTTGCTTGCTTTGGAGGGTGAAATTCATGTCTTAGCGGGTCAGCCCTTTAACATCCAGTCGCCCAAGCAAATCGCGGAAATATTATTCGGACAATTGCAGTTGCCGGTAGTAAAAAAAACCCCATCTGGAGCCCCATCTACAGATGAGGAGGTGCTGCAAAAACTTGCGGAAGATTATCCTTTGCCAGCTAGAATTTTGGATTATCGAAGTCTTGCAAAGTTAATGTCGACCTATATTGAAAAATTACCGCGTATGGTGAATTCAAAGACCGGGCGAGTGCATACGAATTTTTCTCAGGCAGTTGCTGTCACGGGACGTTTAGCTTCAAGCGAACCAAATTTACAAAATATTCCGGTTCGCACTGAAGAAGGTCGCCGTATTAGGGAGGCATTTGTTCCCGCTGCAGGATGTAAATTGGTTTCCGCAGATTATTCCCAAATTGAATTGCGCATCATGGCCCATATTGCCGAAGATGAGAATTTGCTTGCCGCTTTTGCAGCAGGGAGGGATGTTCATCAAGCTACGGCGGCTGAAATTTTTGGTATTGCATTGGATGCGGTTACATCAGAACAGCGACGTTATGCCAAGGTTATTAATTTTGGTTTAATTTATGGAATGAGCGCATATGGATTGGCTGGAAATTTAGGAATTGAGAGGTCTGCTGCACAACAATACATCGCAACGTATTTCGAGCGTTATCCCGGGGTGGCTCAATATATGGAGAAAACTCGTCTTGAAGCGCGTGAGCGGGGGTATGTGGAAACGGTTTTTGGAAGACGGCTCTGGTTGCCTGAGATTAAAGGCGCAAACGGCCCTAGGCGTCAAGGCGCAGAACGTGCCGCAATTAATGCGCCCATGCAAGGTACGGCGGCAGATTTGATCAAGATGGCAATGGTTGCGGTCGAAAATTGGCTTGAAAAGGAAAATTTAAAAACCCGTATGCTATTGCAAGTTCATGATGAGTTGGTTTTTGATGTGCCGTTGGACGAACTGGATCGTTTGCAAGAAGCCCTTCCGGGGTTGATGTGCTCAGTTGCCGCGTTAAAGGTGCCTTTAGTGGTTACCATTGGCGTGGGGGACAATTGGGAAGAGGCTCACTAAAAATTGGGCATGGAGAGAAAGATGAATGAAGATTTAAAAAGCAATAGAAGAAATTTTATGAAAGCTTCTGGAATTACGGTTACCAGTTTGGGGGTTGGTTATGTTGCAGCATCCAATCCGGTATTGGCTGCTGCGATTCAAACGGATTTTTCCGGGATACGCGCAGGCGAAGAGCTGATTCCGGTCTCAGGGATTTCGATACCGGCATATGTTTCCCGTCCTGAAAAATCAACAGGATCATTGCCAATCATTATCGTGGTGAGTGAAATATTTGGGGTGCATGAACATATCGCTGATATAACAAGGCGATTTGCGAAATTGGGGTATTTGGCGATAGCCCCCGAATTTTTCTATCGTGCAGGCGATCCCAACCAATATGGCACGATTGCGGAAATCTTTACGAATATCATTTCTAAAACATCGGACGCTCAAGTTTTAGGCGATTTGCAGGCGGCCCTAGCTTGGGCTGGATCTCACGGTGGAGATTTAAAACGCGTCGGTGTTACTGGATTTTGTTGGGGTGGTCGCATTACTTGGTTGGCTGCAACGTTGCCTCAGGTGAGGTCCGGGGTGGCGTGGTACGGCCGCCTGGTTGGCGATAAAACCGAAGGAAATCCAAGGCATCCGGTGGATGTTGCGAATGAGCTAAAGGCGCCCGTTCTTGGTTTGTATGGTGGAGCGGATACCGGAATACCTGTGGATACAGTGGAAAAAATGCGCGCGGCATTGACAATGGCCTCTTCTAATAATTCTGCAGCAAAGGCTTCTCGTATTGAGGTCTATCCAGATACCCCCCATGCATTTAATGCGGATTATCGTGAATCCTATCGAGCTGGACCTGCCCAAGATGCTTGGAAAAAGTGTTTAGATTGGTTCAAACACGCCGGGGTAGTATGACGGCACTTCAAAGCATTATTTTGGTTACAGCGCTTGCTGGTACTGCAAGCGTATTGGTAGCAGCCACTTTTTCGTTGGCTCTCCTTGCGAGAATGGTTGACCATATGGTGAGCTTATCGGTCGGGATATTGCTTGCTACTGCATTGCTACATTCCCTACCTGAAGCATTTGAATTGCCTGATGCCAATCCACAATTATTGTTTGCCACTTTATTGGCCGGTTTGCTTGGATTTTTCTTGCTGGAAAAGATTGCGCTTTTACGCCATGATCATCATCATGAGGGCGATGGGCATAATCATCACCATGGTCATGATGCCGAGGTGGCCGGACGAAGCGGCTGGATGATCTTGGTTGGCGATGGCCTTCATAATTTTGTCGATGGAGTTTTGATCGCCGCGGCATTTATGGCTGATCAGCAAGTGGGCATTTTTACTGCAATCGCAATCATTGCGCATGAGATTCCTCAGGAAATTGGGGATTTCATTGTGCTGTTGAATGCGGGCTTTTCCAGGCAGCGCGCTTTGTTTTACAACTTTATTTGTGGTTTGTCGGCAGTGGTTGGCGGGGTATTAGCATACTTTTTTTTAGAAAAAACGCATGCAGTAATGCCTTATTTGCTGGTGATTGCTTCTAGTAGTTTTATTTATATTGCGGTAAGCGATTTGATTCCACAAATGCATAGTCGGCCTTATTGGGCTGAATCATTGCGTCAAATCGCATTAATTTCATGCGGAGTCGGGTTTGTAGTCTTGCTTTCAATAATGCATTAATGCAATTGTGCCGGCTCGATTGGGTTTTGAAATACTGTCTTTAGATTTCAATGGGTCTATTTGGGTCGGCACACCATTCACTCCAGCTGCCGGCATATAGATGGGATCCGGTAAGGCCCGCCACCTCCATGGCAAGGAGGTTGTGGCATGCGGTGACTCCCGATCCGCATTGGTGAATGACTGTTGACGCTTTTGTATTTCCAAGTAATGAGACAAATTCTTTGTAGAGCTGTTCTGGCGACTTAAATTGCCCGGAAACCAGATTCTCCTTAAAAAAACGATTGAGTGCACCTGGGATGTGTCCGCCTACTGGATCTAAGGTTTCATTTTGCCCTTGAAAACGATCATTGGCGCGTGCATCGATGATGGTATTTTGTTTTGTAGAAATATTTTCCAGTACCGAACTCACAAGGCAGAGGTTCAAGTATGGGCGGGGTTCAATTTTTTGATTCAAGGGGGTTGGCTTGCGCGGCATTGTGCCGATTGGACCATTCCATGCATCTAGACCACCATCAAGAACTTGTACGCTTGTATGCCCTGTGGATCGCAATAGCCACCAGAGGCGGCTGGCGTATACCGAACCTTGATTGTCGTAGGCAATAACACGAGCCAGCGGATCAATGCCGAGATCTTCTTGGGTTTTTGCCCAGCCTTCAGGGCTTGGAAGGGGATGGCGGCCATTAATGCCATTCTTTTTACCAGAGAGGTTTTTATCTAAATCAACATAAATTGCGCCGGGAATGTGGCCTTCTTCGTAGGCAGATCTTCCGGCTTCGGTGTTTGCTAGATCAAACCGACAATCGCAAACTAGGACGTTTGCACCGCTATTTAAAAGTTCCTCTAATTGATTTGCAGTAATTAAGGGGGTCATATTGGTTGCAATTGTTGATTGAATATTATTTATTTTGATAGTTCATAACACGACGATACCATTCATGGAAATGCTGCATCCCATCTTCCATTGGGCTTTGGTAGGGGCCGACTTCGTTGAGGCCGCGGTTTAGAAGAGCTGTTCTACCTGCGTCCATTCGTTCTGCTATTTCATCATCTTCAATACACGTTTCCATGTATGCTGCGCGCTCTGCTTCGACAAACTCGCGCTCAAATAGGGCAATCTCTTCAGGATAGTAAAACTCAACTATATTGCGAGTTTTATTCAGACCCAATGGATGAAGTGTTGATATGCAAAGGACTCCTGGATACCATTCAACCATCACATTTGGGTAATAGGTAAGCCAAATTGCTCCGTGTCGGGGTGTTTTTCCTTGACTATGTCGCAGAACGGCTTCATGCCATTTGCGATACACAGATGTTCCTGGGGAGGATAGATTTTTGTGAATCCCAACGGTTTGAACGCTGTGCCACTCCCCAAATTCCCATCGCAAGTCTTCGCAAGAGACAAATTTTCCCAGTCCGGGATGGAAGGGGACGACATGATAGTCTTCAAGATAAACCTCGATGAAGGTTTTCCAGTTGTAATTGCAATCATGGACTTCAATATGGTCGAGTTGGTAGCCTTCAAACTTCAGGTCATCAGCTATACCGAGGTTTTTAAGATCGGTCTTTACATCGCGGGGGCCTTCAAAGAGAAGCCCCTGCCAATTTTGCAAAGGGGATTTGCTCAATTTTAAGCAGGGCTTATCCTCAAAATGCGGTGCGCCAAGTAAGTCTCCTGAAAGGTCGTAAGTCCAGCGATGCAAAGGGCAAACGATATTTTCGGTTTGACCGGCACCATTGAGCATCAAAGCTTGGCGATGGCGGCATACATTTGAGAGTAGTTCAACGCCGGCAGCATTGCGAACCAGGATTCGCCCCTCATTTTCTGCGTTCAAGGTGCGATAGGATCCGATTTCGGGAACCATCAGTTCATGGCCGATATAGCCAGGCCCCTGCTTGAAAAGCAGTTCAAGCTCACGTTGATATAAATCAACGTCAAAATATGCCGAAACCGGCAATTGAAGATTGGACGGCGCAAGCTTCTGCGCGGCAGCCAGATTAGTCATTCTCCCCACCCCCGAAAACGTCAGCCGAAGCTAAGCGGAATAACCAATCCAACCATCGACGAGTCGATATTGGAAAGGAAGGGTTGGATTATACCCTTCGGAGGTTTCTCGCATTAATATGTAAGGCTGTTTGTACGGTGAAAATAAAGGGGAAGCTATGCCAGCAAAAAAATCTGAAAGCCAAAAAGACGGTCTTGCGCCTCAAATTGACCCGGCATTGCGTTATGAGGACGCTGTTAAAGAGCTTGAAAAGCTCATTGTGGACATGGAGTCTGGAAAATTCTCGCTTGAAGAGACTTTATTGGCTTACCAGCGGGGGGCGGCACTCCTAAAACATTGTCAGGCTATGTTGCTGCAGGTTGAGCAGCAAGTTCGAGTTTTTGAGGGTTGATCTTGATTTTGGAATACAACTTTGAATTATGGCTAAAAGCCGGCGCAAAAAGGATTGAATCCGCGCTTGCGCTTTTGCTGGACCTCGAAGAAACAACGCCTGCTAGATTGCATCAAGCAATGCGTTATGCGGCACAAGGTGGTGGAAAGAGAATTCGTCCGCTCTTGGTTTATGCGGTTGGGGAACTGGGAGAGGTGAATCCGTCAACGTTGGATTGTGCTGCGGTGGCAATCGAGCTCATCCATGCCTATTCTTTGGTGCATGACGACTTGCCATGTATGGACAACGATGATTTTCGTCGCGGACGGGCCACGGTTCATAAAGCCTTTGACGAGGCTACCGCCTTGTTAGTGGGCGATGCATTGCAAACGCGTGCTTTTGAGGTATTGGCGAATGCCCCTTGCGATGCGGAGTCACGCATTTCGATGGTTGGTTCTCTTGCTTCTGCAGCGGGATCCCGTGGAATGGCGGGTGGCCAAGCGATTGATCTGGAGAGTGTTGGAAAAAAACTGGATTTGGTGGGTTTAAAACAAATGCACGCGATGAAAACCGGCGCTTTGTTGGCGTGTTCCGTGCGTCTAGGTGGTATCGTCGCTCATCTGTCACCATCCGATTTGAGTAGCCTAGATCGATATGCTGAAGTTTTGGGTTTAGCATTTCAGATTGTGGACGATATTTTGGATGTAACTGCGGATAGTCAGACTTTGGGTAAGACGGCTGGTAAAGATGCTGCAAACGATAAGCCAACTTATGTAGCCTTGATGGGTTTAGACTATGCGCAAAGGCAGGTTGAGGAATTACGGGAGAGGGCGGTTGACTGTTTAAAAGACTTTGGTTTTGCAGCTCAACCTTTAAGAGATTTGGCAGGCTTGGTGGTAAATCGGAATAAATAAAAAACCAAGCGCTGGTTTGATAAGTAAATCGCAAATAAATATGATCTTGAAATCCATTAATAATCCTAGCGATTTAAGAATGCTAGAACGCGAACAGTTGCCTGCATTGGCAGAGGAATTGCGGCAGTTCGTGATCGATTCGGTTTCAAAAACAGGTGGCCACCTGTCCTCAAATTTAGGTACGATTGAGCTGGCTATAGCGTTGCATTATGTTTTTAATACCCCGCACGACCGATTAGTGTGGGACGTGGGTCATCAAAGCTACCCCCATAAAATTTTGACTGGTCGTCGTGACCGAATGGGAACGCTTCGCCAGTTAAATGGTCTGTCGGGTTTCCCTAGGAGGTCTGAGAGTCAGTATGACGCGTTTGGGACGGGCCATTCCTCAACTAGTATTTCTGCGGCAATGGGAATGGCCAGAGCCTTTCAAACCAAAGGCGAGAAACATGTTGCTGTAGCAGTCATTGGCGATGGTGCCATGACGGGCGGAATGGCTTTTGAGGCAATGAATAATGCCGGGGTCTATGAGGACCTGCCGTTAGTGGTGATCTTGAACGACAACGATATGTCAATCTCCCCAGCGGTTGGCGCATTGAATCGGTATCTGGCCCGCTTGCTGAGTGGCAATCTTTATTCGGCAACAAAAAAAGGGATTGATAGCGTCTTATCCATTGCCCCGCCATTGCGCAAATTTGCTAGGCGACTTGAGGATCACGCTATCGGAATGGTGTCCCATTCGAATATTTTTCATGATTTTGGGTTTCACTATTTTGGGCCTATAGACGGCCATGATTTAGATGCGCTGATACCGATGATGCAAAATGTTCGGCGCTTGGCTCTAGAAGGTGGGGGCCCGCAATTTCTTCATGTGGTGACTCGTAAAGGTCAGGGATATGAATTGGCCGAAGCCGATCCAGTGCTCTATCATGGCCCTGGAAAATTTAATCCTCAAGAAGGGATCCAGTCTGTTGGCGGCGGTAAGAAAACGTTTACTCAAGTGTTCGGCGATTGGCTGTGCGATATGGCAGAGAAAGACCCCCTGCTGGTTGGCATTACTCCTGCGATGCGCGAAGGATCTGGTTTGGTCGAGTTTGAAAAGCGTTTTCCTGACCGTTACTATGATGTTGGCATTGCGGAACAGCATTCGGTTACTTTTGCAGCCGGTTTGGCTTGCGAAGGCATGAAGCCGGTAGTAGCAATTTACTCAACCTTTATGCAGCGAGCTTACGACCAATTGATTCATGATGTGGCGCTTCAGGATTTGCCAATTCTATTTGCCCTAGATCGAGCAGGTTTGGTAGGCGCGGATGGTGCCACTCATGCGGGCGCTTTCGATATTCCTTTCTTGCGTTGTATTCCGAATATGCTGGTCATGACTCCCGCTGATGAGCTTGAATGCCGCGATCTATTGACTACCGCCTACCATCAACCTCATCCCAGTGCGGTACGTTACCCGCGTGGCTCAGGAATTGGAACGGTTCCTTCAAAAGAACTGCGAACGGTTCCCTTTGGCAAGGGGGAGGTAAGGCGCAAGTCTTGTGCGGCTGCAGGCAAAAGATTGGCAATTCTGGCTTTTGGATCTTTGTTATACCCGGCTTTGGATGTGGCGGAACTGTTGGATGCAACGGTAGTCAATATGCGTTTTGTTAAGCCGTTGGATGTTGAATTATTAAAAAATTTAGCCCAAGAGCATGATTTTTTCGTTTCGGTTGAAGACGGCGCTATTCAAGGCGGTGCCGGAAGTGCTTGTTTAGAGGCTTTGAATGCAATGAGCATTGTTAAGCCATTGCTGCAACTGGGTTTGCCGGATGAGTTTATCGAGCATGGAGATTACGGCTTGCTGATGGCAAAGTGCGGTCTAGATGTAGAGGGAATGATCCAGTCTATAGTTAGACGGTTCCCCAGCCTTATTGTCGACCCAGTGTCGGTTGGGAAGTAAACCGTTATTTTGGGTTGTACGTAAGCTCTTATAGATTAGTACTTGTTAGATCCCAGCGAGGTTTAATATCAAAAGAACCGGATGCTTTGAATGGTTCCTTAAGCTGCGTGATAGCAAGCAACCTAAGGGCGCCTGCAAAAGCAATCATTACGCCGTTATCCGTGCAAAGCGCTAAGGGAGGGTAATGGACTTTAAATCCCTTCTGCCGGACTTTTTCATTTAAGGCGGATCGAAGTTGCAAATTTGCACCCACACCGCCAGCTAAAACCAAATCCTTGCATGAAGTGATTTCAAGTGCTTTCATTGCCTTGCTGACCAATACCTCAACTAAGGCGTCAACAAATGCGCGTGCAAGATCAGCGCGAAATTGCCCGATTTTCGTTGGATCGCTCGGTTCGTATTTCTTGACTTGGTTGAGTACTGCTGTTTTTAAACCTGAGAAAGAAAAATCTAGATTCCCAGAATGAAGCATGGGTTTTGGCAGTTCGAATCTGTCCGGATCCCCTAATTCAGCAAGTTGAGAAACGGCTGCGCCGCCTGGATAATCCAAGCCAAGTAATTTGGCTGTTTTATCAAAAGCCTCTCCAGCCGCATCGTCCAAGGTTTCTCCCAGCAGTTCGTAGTCGCCAATATTGTTTACGAGCATTAATTGCGTATGACCACCTGAAACCAAAAGGGCGATAAAAGGGAATTTAGGCGCTGATTCCCCCAGCAAAGGGGAAAGTAGGTGCCCTTCAAGGTGGTGTATACCAATAGCAGGGCATTTAAGAGCCACAGCCAAAGCCTGTCCAAAGGCGCTACCGACCAGCAATGCACCAGCAAGTCCAGGCCCTTGTGTATAGGAAATGGCATTAATTTGGCTAAGTTTTAGTTGGGCTTGCTCTAAGGCTTGGTCCAAAAGTGGCAAAAGACGTCGAATATGGTCGCGGGAGGCGAGTTCGGGGACAACCCCCCCGTATTCCCTGTGCATGGCGATTTGCGAGTGTAAAGCTTGCCCTAAGATACCTTTCGATGGCTTTTGACCGGCTTCCCAGGGGGAAGTGTCATATAGCGCTACTCCAGTCTCATCACAAGAAGTTTCTATTCCTAAAACAATCATTTTCCGCTTGGTCGTGATAGAATCAACGATTCAGTTAATTTTCGATAATTTTCGAGCATATACGAGTTAAACAAGTATGACTACAGTCCGCCTACGCGAAAACGAGCCTTTTGAAGTGGCATTACGCCGTTTCAAACGCACTATTGAGAAAAATGGTCTTTTGACCGACTTGCGCGCGCGCGAGTTCTACGAGAAGCCAACAGCTGAACGTAAACGCAAGAAAGCTGCAGCTGCAAAACGCCACTATAAGCGTTTGCGCAGTCAGATGCTGCCCAAGAAACTGTACTAAGCTTATATAAGCTGCACCTAGGGCCGCTCCATATTGAGCAGCTTTGAAGCCCGCTGACGGTTATGCGCAGCGGGTTTTTGCTTTTTTATTTTGTGTTTAACCGGATGGGGTGAATCTATGGGTCTAAGGGAACAAATTACAGAGGATATGAAATCGGCTATGCGCGCCAAGGAAGTGGCGCGTTTAGGAACGATTAGGCTTTTGTTGGCTGCGATTAAGCAGCGTGAGGTGGATGAGCGGATCGTGGTGGATGATGCCGGGGTTATCGCGCTCGTGGAAAAATTGATAAAGCAGCGGAAGGACTCCATCTCCCAGTTTGAAAAAGCGGGCCGTACAGATCTTGTAGATATTGAGGCAGCAGAACTGATCGTTTTGCAAGGCTATTTGCCGGCCCAGCTATCTGAAGCAGAGATCGCAATGGCGGTTGAGAAGGCGATTACTGCAGTAAATGCAAGCGGACCACAAGATATGGGTAAGGTGATCGGATCGCTAAAAGCCCAGTTGGCTGGAAAGGCCGATATGGGAATTGTTTCTGGGCTCGTGAAAGCGGCACTCGCTAAGTAATTGACCCCTGCGGCCTAATGGCACTCATACCCCAATCCTTTATAGCCGACCTGTTAAATCGGGTGGATATTGTCGACATCGTTGGGCAGCACGTTAAATTAAAAAAAGCGGGTGCCAATTATCAGGGGTTGTGCCCTTTTCATCAGGAGAAGTCCCCCTCCTTTTCGGTATCGCCTACCAAGCAGTTTTATCACTGTTTTGGTTGTGGCGCACACGGGTCTGCAATTAGTTTCCTAATGGAGTATTCGGGGGTTGGTTACGTTGATGCTATTGAGGATTTGGCGCAAACCGTAGGGCTGATAGTGCCCCGAGAAGAACGAACAGCCAACGATGTTGCTAAGCAAAGACAGTCTCTGGCATTAAGCGAGGTAATGAGCGATGCGGCTGATTGGTATCGTCAGCAGTTAAAAGATTCGCCCAAGGCAATTGATTATTTGAAGGGCCGAGGTCTTACAGGTGAAATTGCGAAGCGTTATGCATTGGGTTATGCCCCAGAAGGCTGGCAGGGATTGGAGTCCGTTTTCGGGAGCTATGCAAATGACGGCGTTGTCAATACCTTGTTAGAAGGCGGGCTGCTGATTCAAAGCGAGCCTGGCGACGCAACTCAAAAAATTAGGCGATACGATCGTTTTCGTGATCGCATCATGTTTCCTATTCGCAATCCAAAAGGGCAGGTAATTGCTTTTGGAGGACGCATATTGGATCAAGGGGAGCCAAAATATCTAAATTCGCCAGAGACACCATTGTTTTCAAAAGGCAATACCCTGTACGGACTTTTTGAGGCTCGCCAAGCGATTCGTTCCCAAGAATATGTGTTGGTTTGCGAGGGGTACATGGACGTAGTAGCTTTGGCGCAGTTAGGGTTTCCGAATGCCGTAGCCACTTTGGGGACGGCTTGCACTGCCAATCATGTGCGGATGTTGTTAAGGCAAACCGATCGAGTAATTTTTTCCTTTGATGGCGATATGGCCGGGCAGCGTGCGGCGAAAAGGGCATTAGAGGCTTGTTTGCCAATCATGTCAGATGATAAAGAAATCCGATTTTTATTTTTGCCTACAGAGCATGATCCCGATAGTTATGTTCGTGCCTATGGTGCCCCGACTTTTGAAAAGGCAATTCAGGAAGCAACATCTTTATCCAATTTTTTCTTCAAGATGGTCAGTGAGGGCCATGATTTAATGACTCCCGAAGGTCGTGCACAGACCCATCATGTGGCAAAACCACTTTTTTTATCGATGGCTCCTATTGCATTGCGTTCACAAATTTTGCGGGAAGTTGCATTGCGTACTGCTTCTTCTCAGGCAGAGTTAGAGGCTTTTTGTGGGCTAACAATTGCCCCGCCTTCTGTTCAACTTGCCGCTACTTCTTCTAGCAGTAATCGAGATACAAATTATCAGGTGGATAGCAGGCATGGTTTTAATGGTCGAAAACAGGACTCATGGCAATCATCCAAGGCTTTGATTGCGAGAAAGCAAAATTTGGTTCCTCCTCAAGCGCCGATGGATCTAGCTCAGCAAATATTAAGAGTGCTGATTCAATTTCCTCACTTGGGTAAGGCGCTGAGCCCAGAGAGGAGAACATTGGCACTTCAAGCTTCGCAAGAACGTTCGCCAAAGACATTTTCATTAATGCAAGATCTGTTGGCGCAATGTGATTTAGTGGAATTATTGCCGGGCGAGAATGGAAGTAATCCCAGTGTTGGTGGAGGAGCTTTTGCATTATTTCAGGAACAGTTGTCTCGTAGCGAGTTTGCGCCTTTGTATGAATTGTTGCGTCAGCGGGTTATGGGGTCTGATTTGGATTTTGATGGGGCGTATGCCGATTTAGATGGAGCAATGAAGAAACTGGAGATGAAAAAGTTAAAGCATGAGATGACTGAAATTACCAAAAAAATAGCAAACAGTACCGCCACTGATGACGATAGAGCGCGTTACCGAGAGTTGGGAGAAAAACTCAGGGTTTCATAAATTCAAGAGAATTTATTGCCATTTGGGAGGTTAAAAAGTCTGCGATCGACTATAATCCAAGGTTGCCAGAAAAAATTCGATGTAATTCAGCCACTTGCGCTTTGTTTAATTGAGATTAAGGGCAGGTGTAAACGTGACTGTAATCAATCAGTTGATATCAAATAAACAGTAATGTAAGTAAGCGCAAACATATGCCAAATACCAAGACCAAAAAATATACCAAGCCTGTAGCTAAAGCTTCTAAACCCGCGAGCAAACCGGTAGCCAAGCCTGTAGCTAAAGCTTCTAAACCCGCGAGCAAACCGGTAGCCAAGCCTGTAGCTAAAGCTTCTAAACC
>CAIKFU010000013.1 GCA_903826775.1 uncultured beta proteobacterium
GGTTACTGCATCCCGACCGAGCAAATCCTCAATATCCAAATCATGAATATCGGAAACCGTCACCCGACCCTTCGCCAAATCGGTAACGTTTGGCAATGTTCTCACGTGCACTTTGTACGACTGAACAAATGAAATGATCTCATTACGGCGTTTTCGATTGATCGAAGGCAGCGCCAACAGCACGTCCGTAACCTTGAGTTTTTGAATTAAATTTGGCAAGTCCGAAGAGTGGTAAATCCGTTTCCCGTTTAACGCATTTCCCACCAAATGGGGATCATCCTCTAAAAACCCCAATACCTTCATTTGATTGCTATTTATTAAGGCATTAGCCAATTCACGTCCAGTAGAACTCGCCCCATATATCAATACCCTTGTAAATTCAGCGCGTAATAGCTGTGCTGAATAAAAATTTCCAAACCAAAAACTGGCAAACACCCTTGAAGCGCCTACCGCCAACAATAACAATAAGGGTTGAATTAATCCAACGGTTCTTGGGACACCTTGAAAACCAATTACCGTAAAAATAAACGCATAAATTGCCCCATATAAACTAGCGGCTTTCATCAGGGTCATTAAAACAGGCAAACCCGAGTATCGAAAAATAGCGCGATACAAACCCGCGGAAATAAAAATCGGGATAGAGATGCAAATTGCTGGCACCAATGCCAACAATGGACGCCATTCAAGTGTCACGGTGCCTGAAAAATCCCCTGACCCCGTAATACCAACCCACTCCCCCAGCCTTAAATAAAAGGCAAACCAAACAGTAACAATGCATAAAACAATGTCCACACAAAGCACAACCAAGCGTTTAGAAGCGCGAGATAAGCTTAGAAAATTCTTTGTTAATAGATTTGGGGACATGGATTTTTGTATTCGAGTTAGCTTAATGGGATACCCCTTTAGCCTGAACAACCTGCATTGCCGTTAACCATAGTATTTTTAAATCAAAGAAAAATGACTGTTTTTGTAAATATTCGCTGTCAAATTTTACTTTTTCTTGAATCGACAGCTCATCTCGACCGTTCAGTTGCGCCCAACCGGTTAGGCCCGGGCATAGAACATCCACCCCATACCGGGTTCGCAATGCGATCAAATCCTCCTGATTAAATAGAGCCGGTCTTGGCCCTACAAAACTCATATCGCCCTTCAGAATATTCCATAACTGAGGCAACTCATCCAAACTCGATTTTCTCAAAAAACCGCCGATCTGCGTCAATTGGGCACTGGGATCTGGCAATAAATGGGTTGCTACTGCAGGAGTATCCACCTTCATCGTACGCAACTTTGCCATTTTAAATACCCGATTGTGCCGACCGACCCGATCCGACCAATACAACGCTGAACCTTTTGAAGTTGAACGAACCAAAATACAAAGGATACACAGCGGAAGCGCAAGCGCTGTTATGAAGATCAACGAGAGGGAGAAATCAAAGACTCGCTTCATTGATGCAAAAACCAGTTTGCCGTCTTTTTTAATCCTTGATCAAGGCTCATTAGCGGCGTCAATCCAAGCAACTGTCGTGTTTTTCCAATATCCACTTGCAATGAATTGCAGAAACGATCAGCAATTTTTTTCTTTCCAAAAATAGTGGCGATACACCGTAAATATTCAACAGGCACTGGAATTAAATGGGATGGAACATTCAACATCTGGGCCAATTTTTTTAACAGTTCGGTTACAGAAACATCTTGACCATCGGAAACCAAGAATACCTGCCCTTTTGCTACCGGATGCTCGGTGCAAGTTAATATCAGATCCAGAAGGTTATCGAGCGCCACCATGCTACGCTGATTCGTCATTGCCCCTAGAGGTAAAGGCCAGCGATACGTAACCCATCGCATCATAGAGGCAAAATTGGCGCCCACATTTGGACCATAGACCAAAGGGGGGCGAATGATGGTAACTTCCATCCCGGTTTTAGCGGAGAACCTGAACAAGGCATGCTCAGCCTCCATCTTGGAAATTCCATATGGGTCTTCAGGGGCTGGAGCATCATCTGCAAAAAATGGGCGGTTTTTGCGAGTCGATTCGCCATTCACCTTAACAGAGCTTAAGTAAATAAAACGACGCACGCCAGCTACCGCTGCATAACTGGCCAATCGAAGTGTTCCATCAACATTAATTAATCGATACGCACTTAATGCATCTTTTACGGATTCCTTCATTACATGAACCCGAGCAGCTAGATGCACCACCACATCCACATCGTGCATTGCTTCTGACCAAAGTACTTCTTGATTAAAATCAGAAACCACCATATTTTCAACGCCATCCCCAAACTGGGTGGGTTTGCGGGTCACCGCCGTGACCAAATACCCAGCTTTGTGTGCCGCTGAACAAAGGGGCTTTCCAACAAAGCCGTTTGCACCCGTAATCAACATTCGCAAGGGTTTACTTGGGTTAATCACTTGCTACCCCATCCAATTGAACCCGTGCACCCATCAACGCCAACTCCAAGCACAGGACCAGAAAGAAAAGCTGATCACGCAATCGCCTTCTGCATTGCCTTGCAGACATTGCCAAACGCAATAATCCCAACCTGCTACCGCTTGACCATTGGCGAACAAATGGATCGTCGTCTAAACCTACTAAGTGCGCGGTTAAAACGGCCTGAGCCAAGGCCCACCCGCCCAACACCTTTTGACAGCGATGCAAAAAAGCCTTTACGCCTGCATTCGTGCCCACTTGATTATGTTCATGCTGCCGATACAGCATGCTAGTGTAATCATCAATTAACCAAACATAGCCATTGGCGCGCGCATATGCGTAGATAAACCAATCGTGTAAACCGATATTGAGAGAACTGCTCATCTTCGCCTTAAGTAATTCCTGAATTGCAAGCGCAAGCCGGGAAGTAATCACGTAAGTACATCCTGGACCAGCTGCTTCAAACAAGAAATCCCATTTCACTTGTTCTTGGGATTTTTGAATGTTAACCTTCTTTCCATTCTCCCAAAAAGCCATCACATTACTCGAGTAGGCATCGGCACCAGTCTCCTGCAGCTTTTCATAAGCTCTACGTAATTTCTCAAGCAACCAAACATCATCCTGATCGGCCAAACTAATGTAGTCAAAATCTTGAAAATCCACGTCGCGAAACAATCTAAAAAAATTGGGGGCGGCTCCACCAAACCGTTGCCCATGGGGTAGGACTCGAATGCGGCGATCTTGCAAGGCCATTTGCTCAACCCAATCTTCAGACCCGTCCAAGGATATATCCACACTAACAAAGACCGTCACCTGTACATCTAGCTGCCCCAAGATGGAATCCATTTGTTCAGCTATCCAACGCCTGCCATTAAATACCGTCATCAATACAGCAAAGCGAGGAACCGTTACGCCATTACGTGAACTTTGTGAAATAGGCGCCATTACTTATCCCAGGACATTGAATAAATCTGAAAACCGAGGCATTTGATTAACTTTGAACGCATATTGAGATCGGCCTATCTTGCGAAAATGCCATCGCGTAGCCCTTTGAGCATCATTTTGCAAGATAGGATTGCATTTTGATCCAAAAAAATACTGGGCACAAAGCTAAGAAATAAATTCATGCATAAACGGAATTTCCAAACCAATGTGGTAATGGGGCTTCTGACCAACCGAATACTGTTTTTATAAAACCAATAACGACGAATTGGGTTATATCGTAGAAAAGTGATAGACCCAAAACGCAGTCCGACAGAATCGGAAAGGCGGTGCCCTAACAACACTTTTGTAGTGCCATA
>CAIKFU010000014.1 GCA_903826775.1 uncultured beta proteobacterium
ATTGGCTGATATTCCCGATCTCGTCAAATTACTGGGTTGGTTGTTCGAGCAGGAATGCGAGTTTGAATCCAATCCGGATTTGCAAGGCAGAAGTTTAAAAAAAATTATTCTCAATCCGGCAATCGGGATTATTTATATTGCAAAAGAAGGCGATCGGATATTGGGGATGGTCAGTCTTCTATTTACCGAATCCACTGCACTCGGTTCACGGGTTTCCCTCTTGGAGGATATGGTTGTAACCCCAGATTTCAGATCACAGGGCGTTGGCTCAAAACTCCTTAAATACGCCATTGAAGAATCCAATCGGTTGGGTTGTAAACGCATTACCTTATTGGTCGATATGGAAAATCATCAAGCTCGCCGGTTTTATCAAAAGCACGGTTTTCATGAATCCGCAATGGTCCCGTATCGATTCATAATAGAGTCTGTTATAAAGTAACACCGATTGTGAACAGGAAAGTCAAATGAACAGAATTATGCTGCTTGCCAAGATTCATCGAGCAACCGTGACGGAAGCGGATCTTCACTATGAAGGTTCTTGCGGTATTGATGAGGATTTATTGGATGCCGCAAATATGCGCGAGTTTGAAAAGATAGAGTTGTACAACATCAATAATGGTGAACGCTTCTCAACATACATTATTAAAGCGCAACGAGGTTCTGGGGTTATTTCATTAAATGGCGCTGCAGCAAGGAAGGCCCATGTTGGCGATCACCTCATTATCTGTACCTATGGCCAAGTTCCGGATGCGGAAGTCAAAAACCACGTCCCCAAGATCGTCCTCATTGGGGAAGGCAATCGGATTAAAGAGATTAAGAAATTCATGTAATTGGTTGCCGGAACTATTTGGCAATATTCCAAATTCTGCATGGATCAAGTGAAGAATAAAAGCTGAATTCGGGACGTATTTACAGTATCAAAGAGTCAGTGACCACTGGGGTTGTGTTTTTGAATGCACAAAAATCTGGGCGCAACTATTTGATGTGAATCAATTGACGATTTACCGAAATGGGTATATTGAAGCTGATTTCATATCGGGAAGTCATATATGAATTTTTGCTGTCGACTATTGATGGTTCAATCCATGGTTTTATGGACCCTTCTTTATTCCGGGATTGTTGGCGCTCAAAATGTTGACGCCACTATTAAAATTTGCGCCGCTTGTCATGGTGACGATGGAAATAGCCAAGCTCCTGGCATTCCAAAACTGGCGGGACGTGATCCCAATTACATTGTTCGCGAATTAAAAGATTTCTCTGCCGGAAAAAGAAAAAGTGACATCATGGCTCCGGTGATTGCCGGAGTCGATCCGAATCAGTTTAAAGATTTGGCTGTGTATTTTGGAAAACAGGTACCTAGCTCCGATAAGATAACCGACCCTAAAGCCGCTGCGAACGGTAAAAAGGTGTATCTTGATGGCGATGAAGAGAAGGGGTTGCCAGCGTGTGCTGGATGCCATGAGCCAAGTGGCGCGGGAAATAGTCGCTTTCCTCGATTGGCTGGACAACACAAGGAATATTTGGTTAGTCAGTTAAATAAATTTAAGAGCGACTTTCATACCAATGATTCAGCGCGATTAATGCGAGAGACCACTAAAAGAATGTCGGATGCGCAAATTAATGATGTGTCCGAATATTTGTCTGGGCTATGAATATGACCGTTGGGAGCAAAAAGGAGAAGTCTATGTATAGAGCAATTGGTGCACTCTTTTTATGTATATTCAGTTTGCCTCTGCATTCATTTGCTCAAGATAAAGCTATGCCAAATTCCTTGACTCCGAGTTCAGGCTGGAACCAATTAAGTGGTGAAAAGCTAGAAGCGCTAAATTTGAAGGGCGACCCTGTTGCGGGAGGGGATGCGTTTAAAATTTGTCAGGGTTGCCATAGGAATGGCGCAATGGGAACTCCAAGCGGGGCTTATCCACGACTTGCCGGACAACATTCCAGTGTATTGATTGAGCAAATAACGGATATCAGATCGGGTGTACGAAAAAACCCCAAAATGGAACCCTATTCGGATGAACACGTTTTAACAATACAAGAAATTGCCGATATTGCGGCTTATTTACAAGCCGTTCCAATTCAACCCAATTCCCTAGGGATTGGTCCAGGCAATGCATTGGCAAAAGGCGAGAATTTGTATCTCAAGGATTGCGCTGTCTGCCATGGCACCAAGGGTCTTGGAGACGCCAAAAAGTTTATCCCCCTAATTGCAGGTCAGTACTACAAATATGTTTTGCGTGAATTAGCGTATATGCAGGAGGGCAAAAGAGGAAATGCAAATCCAGATATGGTTGAAGTGGTAAAAAAATATTCAAAAGAAGATCTTGAGTCTGTTGCTGATTTTGTTTCGAGAATGCCAATTGGAAAGTAGCAATTATTGGTGAGCATCGGTTTTCTGGTTCACTTGAAGTTGTATTGAGCTCTAATC
>CAIKFU010000015.1 GCA_903826775.1 uncultured beta proteobacterium
CGTGAACCGAGTGCAGTGGATTCGGTAAATAGAAGACTGACCATCCCCAATATCCGATCGCCTTCTTTTGCAATATAAATAATCCCGATTGCCGGATCGAGAATGATTTTTTTCAAACTTCTGCCTTGCAAATCCGGCTTGGATTCAAACTCGCATTCCTGCTCGAACAACCAACCGAGTAATTTGACGAGATCGGGAATATCAGCCAATACAGCCTGAGTGATAACCATGTTTTATCTCTTCAAGGATTTCTTCGTCATAGCATAACCAGCCAGTTGAAGTTGCTCAATACTTTTATCGGAAAAATCGTAATCCTTAAATGCCGGCTCACCATCTGGATCCTCTCGCGTAATGCGGACAATCTTCATGGGCGACTCCTCCGCCATCAATTGAATGAAATTCGGCAGATGCTGAATTTGCCGAATTTTTTCCGCGGGCAATTCGCCCAGCACTTGATTAACCAGTTGCCTGAAATTTTGCATCAGATTTTGGTTTTTCAAATCGCTGCGAATTCGTTCCGAGTACAAAATCTCATCACGCCTAGACATGACGTCCAAGATGTTTTCCGGCAAATTGGCCCGATTCCTCGGAAAAAGGTCGACGATAAAGACCTGCTTTCCCGCTGATCCACATCGATCAATCACCTGCTCCAACGGCGAATTGCTGACAATTCCACCGTCCCAATAATGCCGACCGTTGATCGTTGTCCAAGGAAATGCTGGGGGCAGACTGCCGCTCGCCATGATGTGCTCCGGCCGCATGTGGTCCACATAACTATCGAAAATTACCAGCTCGCTCGTCTCCACATCAACAGCGCTCACCATCAATCGAATGGGGCTGGACTTGAGTTTGTCAAAATTAACATGCTTTTCCAAAAGCTCCTTCATGGAGGACGTATCGTAAAAACTCGTCCATTGATTGGGTAACTGGTTAAAGCTGGCAAATGGCATAAGCCAACGCGGTTTAAAAAAATTGGGCACGCCGAACGCGGCAATCTGGTTGCATGCCTGCATCCGCCTGTATTGCTCCTCCCCCACATTGGGCATCCTCACTGCAAGGTCATTCCAAAACGCTTCAAGCGCCTGTACTGGGCGATCCGGATTGCCCGCGATCACCGCTCCGTTAAATGCGCCAATCGATACCCCCGCAATGATGTCGGCATGGATCGCGGACTCCTGAAAAGCCTTAAGAGCACCACACTCAAATGCGCCAAACGCACCACCACCTTGCAAAATGAGGATCGTCTGGGTGGGAATCTGCAAAAGCGAAAACCCGGAATCGGAAAGCTTGTCCTTGACCGACCGAAGATTTACCTTGTGCTTAATAAGGGACTCCATGACCTTGGTCTCTTCAGAGGGTCTACCCAAAGAAAAGAGGGCCTGAGGAATACCGTCACGCAAGAAAAACGTGGCGAACGATCCCGATTCGATCGAACCCCGATTGATCTGTTCATCCTGTGCATCAATAAATCCAAGCACGTTAAAGCTGATCTCAAAAATATCGCTGTAGAAATAGGGCACTTCCTCATAGGCGATTTTTTGACCAAGCATATTGAGGGCGGCAATGCGTCCCTGCTTAACCGCATTGTCCCAATGCTCGATTCGCTGCCGTCGTGAAAAAACCGTGTCGTAAAAATTGGCCACATCCCCGGCTGCAAAGATGTTGGCGCGATTAGTCTGCAGATAGCGATCAACCAGCACGCCGTTGTCCGTCTTGATGCCGCTGTCTTGTAAAAAATCGATGTCGGGCTCAACGCCCGCACCGATCACCACCAACTCGCAATCAATCACTTCGCTTTTTTTGGTCCGCACTGCGCTAACGTGCTTCACCCCGACAAATTCGATCGGTTCATCGTCCAAGATCACGCGCACGCCGTGCTTCTCGAATAAAGCCTTGACGTACTCGCTAACCATGGGGATATGCAACAGACCCAATAGGTGATCTCGCTCGATCAAGGTCACCTTCAACCCTTTTTGTGCCAGCGATGCGGCCAGCTCAAGACCGACAAAACTTCCGCCAATAACCACAACGGAGCGGTATTGTTGCGCATCGACCTGAATGGATTGGGCATTGTCGAACGAGTGCAGATAATAGACGCCTTCAAGCGTCGAACCGGCAATCGCTAAATGGTTCGGCTTCACGCCGCTGGCAATCACCAATTTTTTATAGTGGATGGATTTTTTGTCCTCTGCCAGCCAGACAAGGTGTTTGGCCGGATCGATGCGAGAGACTGCACTATCGAGCAAAACATCGATCTTCAGTTCCACGAATTTCGAGGGCTCCAAAATAAATTTTGGCTGGGCAGGCACTGCGCTCCTCAAAGCTCCCTTTGATAATGGCGGCCTTTGGTAGGGGTAGAGCGCTTCATTGGAGAGAATGGCGATACTACCCTGCTCGCCTTCATTGCGTAGGGTTTGTGCAGCGGTCACGCCGGCCATGCCACCGCCAATAATTACAAAATCAAAATAATCGTTCATCGTTCTAGTGTATTCCTCAAGGTATTCAATTCGATATCTGGGTTAGACTCTTTCCCAACTCGCACTCGGATCCCGCTACTGAATATGACAACCGCCACCATACCGCCCAATCCGCAAACCCAATCGGGTGCCGCTACTTCCCGTGACGGCATCAAGCTCTCCTACACGTTACGCAGTGTGAATGCCTCGGCACAACGACCGCGCATCGCACTGGTCCACTCCTTGGCCATGGACCGCAGTTTCTGGGATCCCGTCGCGCAACTCCTTGCCCCGATGGCCGATGTTCTCACCTACGATTGCCGCGGCCATGGTCAATCGGATAAGCCGAAGGGGCCCTACAGCAACACGCAGTTTGCGAACGACCTGGCCGATCTGTGCCACCATGTGCAATGGGCAGACGCCTGTGTCGCGGGAGCCTCGATGGGCGGCGCAGTCGCCCTCGGATTTGCAGTCGCCTATCCCGAAATGACCCGCGGCTTGGGGCTCATCGACACCACCGCATGGTACGGCGCCGACGCCCCGAAGAACTGGGCGGATCGCGCGAACAAAGCGCAAAGCGAAGGAATGGCGGCATTGCTGGCATTCCAAAAAACCCGTTGGTTCTGCGAGGAGTTTTCAGCGCAGAATCCGCAGGTACTGCAGCGCTGCATCGACGTCTTTGTGGAGAACGACATTAACGCCTTCGTGGCAACCTGCCAGATGATGGGCGCGTTCGATCTGCGTTCCAAGTTATCCACCGTCACCGCCAAGACCGCGATTGCCGTGGGCGAAGAGGACTACGCCACGCCGCTGGCGATGGCGCAGGTGATGCATGAAGGCATCACCGGTTCATCCTTGCAAATCATTCCCAAAGCAAGGCACCTCACACCGCTCGAAAAACCGCAGGATGTGGCAAAGGTTCTCTTATCGATTCTGTAACCCAGGGCGATTGCACTCTGCCCAAAAAATCAGATCCGGTAGCGCTTGTACAGCATCGTCTTTACCGCCTGGGTCATGAAAAAATAGCACATCAAAATCGGTACCAAACCCATCCAGTAAATCGTTGGTAGAGGATGCATTTGCATCGAATCCCCAAGAAGGGTATATGGAAGGGCAATACCGACAATGCAAATCAACACGGTGGTTGCCAACAACGGCAGGCTTGCCCTGCTTTGGATGAAGGGGATTTTATTCGTCCGAATAATGTGGACGATGAGGGTTTGCGAAAGCAAGGATTCCACGAACCATCCAGTCTGAAAAAGACTCATCGATGCAACGGAATTGGCGCCCAATACGAACCACAAAAAAGCGAAGGTTGCATAATCAAACACGGAGCTGATGGGACCGATGCAAATCATGAATTTGGCGATGTTGCCAATCTCCCAACGATACGGCTTACTGAGAAACTCCTCATCAACCGCATCGCTTGGAACGGACGTTTGCGAACAATCGTATAAGAAGTTGTTCAAGAGGATCTGCACCGGCGCCATCGGCAGAAATGGCAATACGGCGCTTGCGCCGATCATGCTGAACATGTTGCCAAAATTGGAGCTTGAAGACATTTTGATGTACTTCATGATGTTCGCAAAAACCCGCCTGCCTTCAATCACGCCATCATGCAGAACCAAAAGGCTTTTTTCGAGCAGGATGATGTCGGCGGCGTCCTTCGCAATATCGACCGCCAGATCCACCGAAATCCCCACGTCGGCCATCCGTAGGGCGGGTCCATCGTTTATCCCATCGCCCATAAACCCCACGACATGGGAGTTCTTCTGCAACATCGCAATCACCCGGGACTTTTGCTGTGGAGTCAATTTGGCAAACACCGATACGGATTGAACGGCGACGGCCAATTCGTCGTCGCCCATTTTCTCCATTTCAGAACCGAGCAAGACCTCGCTAACGGTTAGCCCAACCTGACTGCAAACCTTGCGCGCAACGATTGGATTGTCCCCCGTCAAAATCTTCACCTGCACACCGGATTGCCGCAACAACTTGATTGCGGGTTTTGCCGACTCCTTAGGGGGATCTAAAAATGCCACGTAGCCAATCAGCGTCAGATCGCTCTCTTGGGCCGCCGAATAATGGAGGCTATCGCTTTCCTCGACCTTAACCGCCACCGCAATCACCCGAAAACCGTCCTCGTTCAATTCCTCCACCAGGTGTTTGGCGATTTGCAACTGCTCATCACTCAAAGGAAGAACCCGATCGCCAACCTGGATATGCGAGCAACAGGCGGCAACCTCTTCTGCGGCCCCCTTGCAGACCAAAAGATCCGCTTGGTGGTTTTTCTTTAACACCACCGACATCCTGCGCCGCTGAAAATCAAATGGAATCTCATCCACTTTTTGATACGCATCCATCGAATGCAGTTTTTGGTGCAGATCGACGTGCTTGAGGACGGCAACGTCCATGAGGTTCTTCATACCCGACTGGTAGTGGCTATTGAGGTAGGCAAACTCCAGAACCCGCTCATCCTCTACCCCCTGCGGATTCACGTAGCGCTCGAGAATAATTTCATTTTGCGTCAGCGTCCCCGTTTTATCGGTGCACAAGACATCCATCGCGCCCAAATTTTGAATCGAATTAAGGCGTTTCACGATGACCTTTTTCCGCGACATCGAAATGGCCCCTTTGGCCAGGTTGATCGTCACCAACAACGGCAGCATTTCCGGCGTCATCCCCACCGCTACGGCAACGGCAAAAAGGAAAGCCTCAAGCCAATCGCCCTTCACCAATCCATTGATCAAAAATACGATTGGCACCATGACGGCCATAAATTTGATCATCAGCCAAATGAATTTCTGGATGCCCACATCAAAACTGGAAACACTCCTATTGGTCGCGATCTGCTGGACGACTCCCCCAAAATACGTAGAGCGTCCCGTGTGGGTGATGATGCCTTTGCCGATTCCCGAGACGATATGGCTTCCCATGAAGCACATATTGCCCAGATCAAACGGGGAAGTGGTATTTTCAGCGCTGGGGGTTTCGAACTTTTCCACCGGCATGGCTTCGCCGGTCAGCGAGGATTGGTCCACAAACAAATCTTTGGCGCTGAATAATCGCAGATCGGCGGGTATGAGATCCCCGGCAGACAGCAATACAACATCCCCTGGAACCAGTTCATCCAGGGGGATTTCCATTTCGCCCGCTTGCCTGAATACGAGCACCTTGATGCCCACGAGCACCTTCAATTTTTCAGCCGCCTTGCTGGACCGATACTCCTGGAAAAATGCAAACGTTGTCGACAGGAAAACCATCAGGGCAATCACCGTCGCCCCATTGGCTTCTCCGATTAAAAAGGAAACCAGCGCCAATGCGATCAACAGGATTGGCAGCGGACTAAAAAATGCCAGCAGGTATTGCAGTACCACTGGCGATCGTTTCATCAAATCAAAACCGTTGCGGCCAACTTGGTTCAGGCGGTCTGTTGCAAACTCGCGATCAAGCCCCGCTTCGGATGAGGACAATTCTTCGAAAATCTCCTGCGTGGGAATCGTGGCTAGGCGCTGGATATCCGAAAAATTCGATTTGCTGCTGTCCATGCTTTGGCCTAAGAAAATCGGTTATTCGCCATTTTCCCATGCGAATGACCGAATCGGTTGGATTACCGTCCGCGACATACCCATTCGGCGATTGCTAAGTCGTTAAGCTCGGAAGCGACCCGCTCACCACTAGATAGTAGAAGTACGCAACCGCTCCCAGCATCAATCCGCCAACGACGTAATGCGGATAGCGGATGGCCTGCTCCGGCATGCCCATTTTTTTCCCCGTCAACATCGCCTTGACGAGATTTTCCCGCTCGATCACACTCATCACCAACGCCGCAACCAGATGCAAAATCACCAGGCACAAAGCCAAGGTGGCCAATAACTCGTGAGCCTCACTCGCCCAATCGCCGAAGTATTCCTTCACGCCCATGTACCCCGTTATGCCGATCAACAGCATGAACGCCATCAGCCCCAGCATCGCATACGCCCCCGCCGGATTGTGCCCAAGATCCGAATGGTCTTTTGCATCCAGGATGTGCATGAAATGCAACCCAATCGCCTGGGGGGTTTTTACAAACTGGGTGAACCGGGCATAGCGCGTACCGACCAATCCCCAGAACACCCGGATGAGCACCAACAGGCATGCACAGTATCCGAATGCGTAGTGGATGAGTTGCAACCGCTCACTCTCCGAAGTGATCCAGGCGCCCGCAAAGCAAATCACCAGCAACCAGTGGAACACCCGCACCGGGATATCCCAAACCAACACGTTCAATCGCCGACTCATTTGACGGTCAACAACCACGACAACACGTCCGCCTTTTCCTGCGACGTGCATTCCCTTCCCAGGGAATCGTTGCAGTTGCGCTTAAACCACTTCTCCACCTTGGCCTCGTCCGTAAAGCGCGCCGGGTTGGCGTTGGGCGAAAGGGGTTTAATGACTTTGGCGGTCACGATGTGCTTGGAGTCGCGGTTGGGAGGATTGTCGTGGCATGAAGCGCAACTCCATTGCTTGCCATGCTTGGCGTTGAAAAACTGTTCGCCACGACTGGGTGACGCTTTGGCGGATTGCGCCTCGTATCCCTTTAATAAATCCTGTGGCGTTACCGCCATGGCCGAAAACGCCCAACCGGCAACCCCGATAAAAATGCCCCACTGACGCCACATCGCTTTCCCCTTCTTTTGCATTACCGCATCCATTTATACCCTTTGCACCACTACCGATGAAACCTGCCCGCGACCCATTGCCTTTTAGGGCGGAATCCGATTCTCGTGAAACAGCCCTTCCGCTGCACGCAGATGGCAGGAGCCGCAATGGGAGCTACCGCCCACATCCGTTTCATTAAACCGACTTTTGGTTTTGCCGTGCATGCGGTTGAACCACAGCGTTTGGGTCAGGTACAACTCGTTGCCATTTTTCTTCATCCCCAACGATGCACCGCCCGCATTTTCCACCAGAAAATGTTCAATCTCCACGCGCGTGGACTCGGTCATCTGGGCATTGCTGCCGTAATGGTTCGCCAGATTTTCCATGACGATTTTCCAGGAACGGGCCGGCAGCAGATCCGGCGGAAAGGCGATGTGGCAGTCGGCACACTCTTCGTAATAGGCGGCGGGGACGTTGGCGGGAAACACCCCCCGCTGATCGGCGCAAGCCGCCCCGAAAAATCCCATCAGCGTGATGGCCAACAGGCAACCCTTGGCACCGCGGCCAACATTCCCGATTCCTTTTTTCATCCAGGCAAATTTTCTGCGTAAAAACGAAATGGGATTGGCCTACAGTTTTTGCTGGAACTTGGGAACGTACAGGGGTTTTTCCTTGAGCAGTTCCATCAGCCCCCTGCCGACCCGATAGGCATACCAGGCCAGCGGAAAAACAAAGAGCCAACCCGAACTCCCGAAGACCTCGAAACCAAAAAGGTACAAAACGAAGGCGACGAACAGGTAGAGCAGGGTGAACCAAAACGTGCGGATCTGGTACCGAAAATGCGACTCGAGGAACGTGCCGGCCATCGCATCGCGCTTGAGGTAGTTGATTACCAAGGCAATGATTGCCGGAAACCCGCCCAACAGGAGGGCCATGCCATACAAGATGTAGTTGATTTCGGTCAGCAGCACCCCATTTCCGAACCGCTTTCCTTCGGCCGTCATGATGGGCCTAGTGATCCGAAACTCTTCCTTCTTCTCAAAGCTAAATAGGTCCTTGATGCCCATGCCGTCTTCCCGATTGGTTGCTTGCTAAACCCCCCAATGGTAACCGATCGGGGGTTGCCCATTGGGTGTTTTCGCGCAGTGCGATGACCGCTTTCGGGTGGTGCTTGCTACATGGTGTTAGCGGGCCGCAAGGCACCTGGGTGGCTGCCTGTTGCAGGCGGCATTTCCGAGTGCCAACGGCTCACGTTGGCTACGCGCGATTCCTTGGAATCGAATACGTGCCCACGACATGGGCAACGGGCTCATCAACGCCTTCCGAATACAACGCAACCTCGCCCACGGCGAGGGATTTGCCGACCTTCATCAATTGGCACACCCCGATGATGGCGCGATCGGCGGCAGGCTTGCGCAGGAAATTGATGGCAAGGTTGGTGGTGACCGCCAGGGGAACGATGCCGATCTCCCCGAGAATCGCCACATACAAAGCCACGTCCGCCACGGTCATGAGCACCGGACCGGATACCGTCCCGCCCGGACGCAGTTCGCCGGGCCCGATCTCGTGCTTGACGGTGGCGGCCATCTGGCCAACGGACTCCACCGTGCATTTGGTTTGCGGAAACTCGCGCGCGAGAAAGGCCGCGATTTCAATCTGGCTGGGCATAACGCTCCTTCGTCAAATCAGAGGGGATTGAACCATGGGGTAATTAGACTACACCGTCTGCCGCGCTGCCGAACCCGCAACGCCACCGATGGCCGGCACAGCATTTCCAGCAAGGCGTCGACAGTCCTATGCAACATGCGTTGGCACAAAATCAATAAACCCTCGCCCCACATGGGTAAAGATCAACTTCACGCGCAACAACTGCCCGACAAGATACTCTTGCGAATCGCCCAGTAAACGCCCCTCCACCGGGGGATCAAAAATCCGGATCCACGTACCCTTCTCATTCACCCCCGAAATGATGCCATTAAAGTACTGGCCTATCCTCGGCCTTAACAACAGCGCCGCTTCGGATTTGCGCAATTGCCGCTCCACTTTTTTAGCGGCATCCTCCTGCAAAGTGCAGTGCAAGGCCAATGCCTTTAACTCGGCAATCGAATAGGGCGGAGCTTCATCCGCCAAAACCGCTTTGATGAGGCGCATGGTGATGATGTCGGGGTAGCGGCGATTGGGCGCGGTGGAATGCATGTAATCGCTGACGGCCAAACCAAAGTGGCCAATGGGGTGATTGGACGGCTTCTCGACAATGTATTCCCCAGAGCCCATCAGTTTCACGATCAGCAATGACAGATCGGGAAACCGCATCGGGTCTGCTTGATGCTGCTTCGCCAAAAATTCCTCCAGCGCCTTGGCATCGGGCTCGTTTGGCAATGCATACCCATGCTCCAGCGCCACCTTCACAATGCGAAGCCAGCGCTCGGGAGACCGAACGACCCTTCTCATCGAGTACACGCCCGCCTTGGCCAGAAATCGCGACGTGCACCCGTTGGTGGCAATCATGAATTCTTCGATGAGTTGCCTGGCGCGATTGTGGGGTTGCTGTTTAATCTCCGAGATCGCATCGTTAATGAAGTTTGCCCTGGGTTGAAAAATATCAAACTCCAGGGACCCGCTTTCATGTCGCAATACCCGAAGTTTTTGGGCCAGCGCATCTTGGGTTTTTAATTGCCAATCCAGATGGGGAACGGTTTTGGCCGCTTCCGACAACTCGCCATGACCTTCAAGCCAATCGGAAGTAGCGTCATAGGCCAATTGCGCATGATTGCGCACGAGGGCTCGATACATTGCGGATTTTTTCAGCAAGCCAGCCCCTGAAAATTGCATTTCACAAACCATGGCCAAACGATCTTCGCCGGGATTTAATGAACTCAAGTTGGTTGACAACTTCAGAGGCAACATCGGAAATATTCTTGCGGACGTATATACCGACCGGGTATTGATAAAAGCATGCTCATCAATGGGCGTGCCTTTTTTAATCAATGCATCCACATCGGCAATCGCCACCAGCAAATAGTAATCGCCCTCTTGATGGATTCGCATCACGGTTAGCTGATCCAGATCCCGTGAGTCGTCGTTATCAATCGAACACCAAGGCAAATTCCTTAAATCTTGAATAGCGGGTTCCTGCTCTGTAGCAGGGCCTTCAATTTGACTTAACTGCTTAAGGACGGCGGGTGGAAACTCGGGCTCCAACCCCCTGACAATCATCACCCCCTCGGCGATGCGAGACAACTCTTCCTTGTGATTTTTCTGGTCACGCGAACGAAATATGTATTTGTTGGTATTGCCCAAAATAGTCAATAATCCTTAGTATTTGGTCACCAGTACCCCGTGCCACTGTTGCAGTAAACGGCATCTCCAACAGCACTGCGATTACCCATCATACCCGCAATCGCCAAAAACGGTTTCCGGATTAACGTCGATTGCACAGCCACAAAGTAAACCAAAATTGCGCCCCAGAAAAATAAATCGTTCCCGTTTTTAATGCGAAATTGGTTAACGCCGTTTGAGCTGACATTGAACTGCAAAATCCTAAATAGGCTTGCACAGAATATTCACTTGGGCACTCATCCCCCAGTTGTCCAGTCTGAGACAACCACCCAAATTTAAACACCCGCGATTGCGGGTGTTTAAATTTCAACTCGGTGTTTCGATTGATCAACCCATTGCTACCAGTTCTGTTTTTTACCGCCAACCCAAGTTTCCTTCACTTTGATGTTGGCAATTTGCCCTGGCTCAGTCTTGCGGGGATTTTTATCCAAGACCACCAAATCCGCCAGCTTACCCACCTCTAAACTGCCGATCTTGTCGTCAGACATCACCTGGTACGCGGCATTAATGGTTACCGCCCTAATGGCATCATCCACCGTTACCCGTTCGTTTGCACCCAACACTTTTTTGGGGGGTAGTTGCCACAACCGTGTTACGCCCTGGGAGATATACCGTAAAGGGCCATAATGCGAAACGGGTGAGTCGCTATGGTAAGCGAAAGGGGTGCCCTCCTTTTTAAAAGATGCAGAAGGATCAATCCGATCGGCGCGCTTTGGGCCCACGATGTGATCATGAAATGCCTCGCCCCAATAATCCACATGCCCGATCGTAAATCCAGGAATAACCCCCAATTGCTTCGCTATTTTTACCTGCTCTGAATTATTGATGGTGAAATGCTCAATGCGTAAACGACGAGCCTCGGGATGCGCGTTGCCAGCTAGTAATTTCGCGTAGTTGTTCAACGTTTGGTCAATTGCCCGGTCGCCATTGGCATGAACCGAAATCTGCCAGCCCTGGTCAAAATACGGTTTGATTTGGTTGTAGAGATTTTCATCCCCGTAATTCAGGTCACCGCGGTTTTTGGTTCCCTTTGGATAGGTATAAGACTCATTTAGGGCTGCGGTTAATCCTTGCGTGGAACCATCGGATATAAATTTCACACCGACAAAACGCAAACGGTCATCGCCATCATTCGGTTTGATGGAATCAAACCCTTTAGGAATCGCAGACCCATAAAGGTACGCCCTCACACGAATGGGCAGGCCTTCATTGGCAGCGATCCCCTTAAACAGTTTGAGCTCATTCTCCAGACCCAGATTCGCACCAAGGGTAATTTCTGCAGAAGTGGTAATTCCGGTTGCAGCCATCCTCTTAGTGGTCTTTTGAATCGCCTGAACCAATTCAGCCTCGGTAGGAAGCGAGATCTTTTCCTGAAACGGTAGATAAGAAGGGGGTTCAATGAGTTTACCGGTGAGCCTGCCTTGGGCATCCTTTACATAGATCCCCCCGCCAGAAGGGTTGGGCGTCTTATCGGTAACCCCGGCAAGCTCTAACGCCTTGTGATTCACATACGCAATATGACCCGATTGATTAATGATGAAGATGGGGGTATCGGTAGAAACTTTATCCAAAATATCGGCAGTTAATTCAGCCATAAATGGGGAGGTCCTTGAAGGGTCGACCCCAAAGCCCGCCAACCACCCGCCGGCAGGCAATTTCTTCAGTTGCGCTTTTAATTTTCGACTGAGTGTATCGATCGTGTCATAGGGCAATGTGAAATTGGATAGGTCTAGCCACAAACCCTCGACAATTGAAGTCAAAATAATATGAACGTGAGGCTCAACAAATCCGGGCATGAGTGTCTGGCCATGCAAGTTCATCACCTTCGTATCCTTATCTAGCCAATTTTTTTTGATGTCCGCCTCCGATCCGACTGCGACAATTTTTCCATTCTGAATGGCGAGAGCTTGAACCTCTTCATTCTTGGGATTAACCGTAACTATGGGGCCTCCCAAGAAAATCGTATCCGCCGCAGCAAAAATGATCCCGCTTTGAAAACAGAGGCAAGTAAAAATGATCTTATTCAATGCGCGCATTGTTCGCTCCTTATTATTAAGTAGGAATAGTGGTTATTAAATTTAATTGCGTATGCTTCACGTAGAAAACGGGATTTAGATGCCAGAATGACGCCTTTTGTAAGCGACATCATAAAAACCATCCATACAGAATTCAACCAGCCTATTTACAACCCATTTGGCAACCGAAGGAATTCTTGATGGCATAAATAACCTCTTGAAATATTCAGTCTCTATTCTCGATCATTTATTCAAACTTTTACACAAAAATCTCGCTATCTTATTGCTGGTTTTGACCCACAAGACAAGCAATCGAACCTATTCCCCCTAAATTATGACCCGGGTATCCCACTGCGAGCGGGATCAAGGCATGACTTCGACATATTCATACACTTCACAATCGGTCAACTCCCTTCGCAAAGCAGGAGATAGCTGAGAAAACCAATTTTGCGGATCATAGCGATCAATCTCCCTTCCCAAAAAGCAAATGAGTTGACAAATCGGCTCAACCACATTCAGTCGGTATTGTGCATCGTTTTCCACATACCCGCGATAAAGGTTTTTCATGCAATTGCGACGGCACCAGGAGAAGGCTTCGCAGTTCTTGCACGGCATGGATTCATGTGGCTGCAGGGGGTTTTGGATCAGCCAATTCTCGCCAACATGCCCTTGTTGCATATTGGGAAAATACAGCATATCGGGACACGGGAAGATCTTCCCATCCGGCATCACATTAAGCAGATGCGTCGAAGACCGGCACTGGGTCATACCTGCATACAATTCTTGGGCCCGACCGGGAAAAATTTTATTACGGACAATCCCCATTAAAGGGATAAAAGGATAAATACGATCGGTGCTAGAAAAGAATTTCTTCACAAGCTGGCTTAATATCAGTTCACGTTGCAAAACACCATCGCCGCCATAACGCTCTCCTGCAACAAACTGGAAATAGACGTAATCAAAATCGTTCGTCAGGTTGTTCAATTCCTCAAAATCAATTTCAGCATCGCTCCAGGTAACGCGGGCGGTTACTGTGCCCCCAAAATACGGGCGCATCTGCCGAACGTGCTTAAGTATTTGACGGTAAATGCCTCGTCCGCGATAACGATCCGTAATAACCTCGCCTCCATCAATGGAAACGAGGATATTTGACAATCTACTCAACAACTCCTTAGGAACATCGTCTAGCAACGTTCCATTCGTTTGCAGTTGAAAGCGAAATGATGGAAATCGCTGCATGACAGCACGCATGAAATCGAGGTTTAGCGTTGGCTCACCACCATAAAAAGTCACATAGATTTCTTTATTGGCAAGGTGGGTTTGTATAAATTCCGCCAACTCCTCGAGCGTATAGCTCGCATTGAGTTGCGAACCCAAAACATCGCCCTCCCCAAGCGAACAGTAGGTGCATTTTAGGTTGCACTTGAGGGTTGTTAACAACTGCAGTTCGACGCGATTTCCAATAATAGGATCTACAACTGGATTACCGCCATCTCTATTTCTCACATAACCCCATTATTATCCATAGGCGACACTAAGCCGTTCGCAATCAACACAACCTTTTTACAAAAGGAGTAAGACCCTAAAAACCACAAATCCCAAGACCGCAATGAGCAATAGTGAATTGGCAAATAAACCCATAAGGTATGAAAGTGGTCTCATGCAATCGACTCCCCATACATCAGTCGATCGCTCCCTGAAAAAAAGGTTTGCGATCCCCTAGAAACTAAATCAATTTCTGCACACTTCATGTTTGCCCCCTTTTTTTTCAAACTCAAACAATGAGACGACAGGGGAAAGTCTTGAACTTTTCGGCACCGCGTCTGGTAGGTCCCTCGGCCGTGGAATCGAATTGCATTCTTTAGGCAGGAATCTTTGCGCCCCAACACTTTCGATATCGGGTTGCCCTTTTACAGAGCGACTTATTAGGCCGTTCTTTTTACATTACATATATATAAGTTTGACAATGTAACAAGCCGCGCAGCATTCAAATTTGACCTGTATCAAAAAATCTTAATCATTTGTTTAATTTATTGCGTCCGATAGCCAAAAAATTCAAGAATAGGCATTGGGTGGCTGATGCCTACCTACATCAATCACCGATTGCATTGGAAATGTGAACGACACGAGTTCAAGATAGAGACGTATTAGGGGAAACCCCAAATACCAATTACCGCTAAGGCAGTTTCAGATTCACCTAGGTCAACTCATGACTTCAATCATTACTATGATTATTGCTGCAATCGGGACCAAAAACAGAAGTATGATTCCTGCCAAATGACCTAGAGAAATCCCTTTATCGCCCTTTCGAAGCAGGCTTGTAATCAGGGGGGTTTCAGATTGATTTGATACTCCATCATTGCGATGATTAATCGTTTTCTGAAGTAGTCGACAAAACCTGCCTTGTTCACAACTGCCATCACACAGATGACTGCTGCCGCACAAATTTTTGCTTTCTGGTATAGCCATTCCCAACTCCCTTCACTCCAGCACTCGCGTTGTCTACTAGACTGGAAAAGATCAGGGATCTTTACGGCACAGCGTCTGGTAGGCCCCTCGGCCGTGGAATCGAATTGCATTCTTTAGGCAGGGATCTTTGCGCCCCAACACTTTCGATATCGGGTTGCCCTTTTACAGAGCGACTTATTAGGCCGTTCTTTTTACTACATGTTCGCTATTCTAGCTATACCAACATAAATTGCAAGCTGTTCGTTTCCAAACTGCGTAAGTGCATTCCAATTCTTTTGAAATCGGCTATTGGAAAGCCCGTCTTTAGTCAATATTCCGACCTAAAGAAGGCTACTTACAGGAGTTTACCGACCGATATGAATAAAAACCCAAGACCAAAGTGGGCAACTCTTTTAATTTAGTTGATCACTCCATCTTGGGTCAGTTACTTACTCGCTAGGCAACGACATCACCGCTTAACGACTAACCGCAACTTGGACCATACCCGCCTAGAGGGCTGTGTTGCAAAGGCAAAGTGATTCCTTTTTCTTTTGCTCTTTTTTCCATTTCCGTACGATTGGCTACGGCAATTTTCTGACGCTCCTCAATGGTGGTTGCTTTACTCATTTTGTCTTGGAGGGCAATGCGCTCTTCTGGTGTCATGAGTTGCTGGTTTGATTGATTGAAGGCCATCATGCGTCCACCCATCATTCCAGACCCCATCATGCCCATCATGCGACCGCCCATCATTCCGGGCCCCATCGGACCTTGTTGCGCATGAACGGTAGCTGCAGCGACACCAAGCCCCAATACCGTTACGATACCGATTGCGATTTTATTGATTACCTTCATTTTTACTTCTCCTTAAATATTAAAATTAATTGCAGCAACAACCGCCAGTGGATTTGCAAGAATTACTCTTAGCTTGCGTCTTAACCAACTCTTTGGGGCTGACAGTCGCTGGGTACCCCTCCTCATTTAATGCCTCTACTAGAACTGATGCCCCTTGGGATAAATTCCCCTCAATGCTCACTAAGCCAGAAGCCAAATCCACGCTAACCTTCTCCACTCCTGTTATTGAATTCAATGCCTTTTCAACGTGCTTTACACACGAGATGCAGGTCATTCCACTAACTGCCAAATTGATGATGTCCACGAGAACCTCCTTATCCATGTGATCATTGTTGAGCAAAGCGTTTTATAAGCGTATGATTTGAATCATATGCTTGAAAATATCCCGGAATTACTCAAAAGCCTTCTGCCAAAGGCTCTACTAGAACAATGCCGCATTCACGTATTTGAAAAAAACGACTGCCTTTTTTATCAAGGCAAGAAACCGGTATCGATGTTTTATATCGTCACTGGTGAGGCGGTATTAAGCCGTGTGAGCAACCAAGGAGAAACCACCATATTGCAAAGGCGTAAGGGGGGATTTCTGAGTGAGGCCAGTCTATATGCAGATCTTTACCATTGCGATGCGATTGCCACCCAAACCGGCACCGCCATCACGCTTCCCATTAATGAGATAAAAATTGCCCTAAACGATGTCGCCTTTTCTCAAAAATGGATTCAATTGCTTAGCAAAGAAATCATGCGACTAAGAACCCAATCTGAACGGTTGAGTCTAAAGGACATCAAAAGCAAGTTGATCCACCTTATTGAAACTGAAGGCAGTGACGGAGTACTCAATCTGCAATCGGACTTTAAATCCCTCGCTGCCGAAATTGGCGTAACGCATGAGGCATTGTATCGAGCGATCGCCACATTGAATTCTGAGGGTATTTTAAAAAAATCCCCAATTTCTCTTGAACTATTAAAAAACAAAAAGTCCATACGTTAGGGAAGACCATGCTGATCACCTGTCCACACTGCCTAAAAGTCAATCGCATTCCCATTGAAAAAATCAACCAGAATCCAATTTGCGGTACTTGCAAGAAAGACTTGCTTTCTTTGCCAATTAACGCAAACGCTGGAAATTTTCAGGAGTTGATTAACCAATCCCAGATACCCGTCATCGTGGATTTTTGGGCTCCCTGGTGTGGTCCTTGCAAAGTCTTTGCCCCCACCTTTACGCATAACGCGACTAAATACGCCAATCGGGTTTTGCATGTCAAAGTGGATACTGAAGCCGAACAGAGCCTGGGGTCGGCATTTAATATCCGTTCCATACCGACATTAGCCGGCTTTACGAATGGAAAAGAAGTGGAGCGGATCAGCGGCGCCTTGTCTGCCCCTCAACTTGATCAATTTGTGATGCGGCTACTGTAGCAAACTACAAATCTAGTAAATTAAGGGAATCAGTTTCCTTACGCGCTGTTGGTATTCAGCGTATTCAGGAAATGCCTTAACCAACCATACCTCCTCTTTTCTCGACTTGATATCAAAAAAGAAAATTAACGCCACGAAGTAAATCAAAGTCAATCCGCCAAGGTTGATCAACCACCATCCAAAGCCAATCAAGATCACGCCAAAATAGATCGGATGGCGTACTAGCTTATACAAGCCCCGGCCAACGAATTGAGAGTCCGCTTTTGGACAAGGAAGTGGGGTCAAATTTTTACCGAGTTGAATAGCGGCAATCAAAGCAATTACAAGCCCAATGAAAAAAAACCCTTGACCAAATATTTTTAGGATATTGGCGAAACCTTCCACCCCTCTTGGCAACAGTAATGGTCCAGTAGGTCCAAAGAACAGCATCCCAAGCAAGATCACTTGCATGACAACGTACCAAGCGCCACGTTCAATCATGGATTGATGTGGAGTCAATTGAATTTTCACCTTTAGTGAATGAAATCAAAACCATTAGCCAATTGCATAAGGAGACAGTGGCACCCATTCATTGCATAGGTTAAGCAATTGAACTGACGTGAATTCAATTGCCTTTCCTCGTACTTAGTTTTGCGCCTGCTCAAACGCAGTCATAGCATCGGCGGCATACATAAGGGACGGACCGCCGCCCATGTACACTGCCATGCCCAAGGTTTCCACTACCTCCTTCTTGCTTGCCCCAAGTTTAGCCAATGCCTGGGTATGAAAACCAAGACAGCCGTCGCACCGTGCTGCAACACCCAACGCCAGCGCGATTAATTCCTTGGTCTTCTTATCTAGGGCCCCATCCTTGGTGGCCGCAGCAGCCAAATCACCAAAACCCTTCATCAATTCCGGCGCCTCGGCTCGAAGCTTAGCCAATGACGATGAAAGGTCTTTCGTAATTTGCTTGTATTCCTTAGGCATTTCCAATTCCTTTTTGAATGAGCTTTATTTCTTGCAGCTACCGTTGTCGCAACCGGATCCGCAAGATTTGATGCCCAAAGGAACATACAAGGGACAGAATCTAAATATTCCCGTAACAAGCGGAACTATCCCGATCCATCCCCATACACCAATTACATTGGTTAAGGTCAGGCCAATTAGCGCCAAGCCAGCAACAATACGTAACATACGATCCAAACCGCCTACATTGCATTTCATTGAAAGACTCCTTTAGGTTATTTACTGCAAAAATTACGGTACAACACATCCATTACAGCTAAAGCCACATCACTAGAAAGGGAGTAAAAAATCTGCTTACCATCCCGTCTTGTTTCAACCAACTCTTCATTTCGCAAAACGGTTAACTGTTGAGATAGCGTCGGCTGATGAATCTGCAGCAACTCTTCGAGCTCACTTACGCATTTCTCACTTTGAGCGATTTCGCACAGCAACATCATCCGATCGCGGTTCGCAAGCACCTTCATTAAACGACAGGCATCATCCGCAGAAGCCTGCATTTTTTTAAGATTCATTTTGGTATTAATAACAGTCATATTCAGTTTGAATTAATTTAAGGAAACACCTTCAAGGGGTCTGCCCTCAAGCGTCCAAAGGTGTAGCGATCCATCGTAAAGCTTTGTCGATTTATTACCCGCCAACTCGGACATCACAAACCAACCGCCAGCAGCCAAATGCCCAGTATTGCAATAGCTGATGGTAGGCGTTTTCGCGCCCAATCCATTGACTTTCAACAAAGCCTCATAGGTGTTCTTATTCCAGAAATACAAGGCGCCGTTAGAAGACCTTGCCAATAACTCCGGTGCCAATGCTTTGGATCCGGCGATGTGACCAAACGTCATCACATCGGGCCGCTTGGATAAACCCCAGTATTGGGCTGGTTGCCGTGCATCCAGCAATTGGGTCTTCCCGGTTTTGGATGCATTGGCCACTTCGTCGGAACTGGCTATCAATTCCCTACGAAACCCTTTTGCAATCCAATTACCTGGTGCTTTTTGGGTACTGACTACTGTAAATTCACGCCCTTCTCCAAGCCATCCAGTCATTCCCCCATCCAATACTGCCACTTGATCCTCGCCATATACCTTGAACTGCCAATAGGTTCGAAGCGCCTCATCCACATCGGACATGTCTTGGCCAATCGGTACCAATACAATCGGCTTATCCGTATTCACACCCAGAGATTGAATCAATTTTTCAAAGTCGGCTTTTTCAGGAATTAAAAACTTCACTTTTTTTCCATCGACCAAACGCTCAACGCGCGCTTTTTTGAAATCCAGCAAACTTGAATTGTTGATGTGCCCACCAACCTCAACCAGAAATTTTTTGCCCGTTTTTTTGTCGGTATCAAACTCGGGGGCTTTTAGGTAACTGGCCACATCCGATCGAACCTCTATCACCTGCACATCAGACAGATTGTTTGCCAACCAATCCGCACTAACAACAGGACCAGGCAAGTTAACCGCATGGGCATAGCCGATCAACACCGATAATAAAACCCCCAAACTCCATTGAATTTTTTTCATTGCAATTCCCTATGTGCTTTCTACTAATAAATGCTTAGAAAGGCGATTCATCAAGTCAATCTTGCATTGCGTTAAAACAAAATACTTGTGGGACTCCAACACCACTTCTAGGTTACCAATTTTTTCATTTAATTTTGCAAGCTTTTCATCCCGACCCTCTACCAACGTACAAATTTCAACGTAGAACAGTTTCATCATTGCGCTAATCCACTTTGCCAATGGGCTTAATTTTCCCTTCACAGTCATATCAAAATCCTTGACTGACCTTAGCACCTTCTTCGATGGAACATACGTTTCGCCAGTAACCCATTGATTCGTTGTAAACAGCCTGACCGGCAACCCTTTTTGGTTTAACGCAATTCCAATGAGGTGATGGAAACGATCGGGATTTTTTTGATCTCTTTTAAATACATGGAAGTGGCCGTGCTCCTCTTTGGGCATTTCTTTCGCCGTATGGGCGTGGTAATAGAATTCATAGCCGCTTTCCAAGTCCACTAAATCATTGATAGGGTAGTGTCGCCACTCCATAAAATCCTTGGAGCCGCACAAAGCCGCTTGACTCAAACCAATACCTTTATTCGCATAGCGGGCTTGAATGCCAGCCAATTCTTGCGCTGCCAGAAAAAGACTTGATTGACTTAGCATCATCTATTTCGTTAATCGGCGGATTTACGTTTCTTTGGGCCGCAGGGGTTGGCTGGACCGCAGGGATTTGTCGCTTTTTTCTTTGCTGGACCACAAGGATTGGACTCATTCTTTTTGGGGCCGCAGGGGTTTTTCTGTTCAGCGCCTGCCGGACTGGTCATGGAAGAGTCGGCAGCCCTAGCCATTGGCGCAGCAGCTAAGCCCGCCAAAGACAAAGCCAGCGCAACGACTACGGATTTTTTTGACATAACTACCCTTTAAATTAATGATTGGTAAATTGTGAAGTGACCGGTCCGCTGGATTTCTTTTCCATCCAGGTGCCGAAAATAAATACCCCTACTGCAGCCAAAATCATTACTGCGTTAACCCATATATCTGAAATATTTAAGGCCTCCGGCAAGGCATCCGCCTTGGCATATTCACCCAAACTTGTGAGCGATTCGATGAAAGGATACAAACCGGAAAACACCACTGTACCAATTAACAAACCCACCAAAAATATGCCTGCATCAATTCGACCGGACATCAATCCGACTACCGAAGTACCGGGACAATATCCACCAATAGCAAACCCCGCACCTACCAATGCACCGCCTAAAGCGGCAGCCCCCAAAAATGCCGGCGGCACAAAGAGATCCGAAGCATCAATCAACCCTAATCGCTCAACAATCATCAACCCGACTGCAGCAAACACAATTGCCGTAAACATCACTTTAAATACTGACCAATCCGTCAAGCGAAATTGAGCAGTTAATTTGCAGGGATTTCCAAAACCGGCTCTCTCCAAAACATAGCCAAAGGCACCGCCCAAGATCAAGCCTGAAAATATGGTGTTCATGATGGCGCACCCGATTTGATTAATCTACTGACTGCAAGTCCTACCGCAAAAAATGCCCCCAAGAACGCAAACCCCGCAAGACTTAAAGTTGCCGCTCCCGATAACCCAAGACCACTAGTACACCCTGCGGCAACACGCGCTCCAAAACCGGCCAGCAATCCGCCGAACAATGCGGTCATTGGCCTCTTCGATCCACCTAAAATCGTTTTTCCATCCATTTGAATCTTGACTCGATGCGCAAACCAAGCGGAAATCAGCGCACCTAGCGCTACCCCAATTACCTGCCAAGTGATCCAAGCGCTCATTGGATGGCCATCCTCGACCATGCCGCCCAAGTAGTCATTAGCCAATGTGGCGGCAGGAGCAATATGCATCCCTATCCAAGCCGTAAGTCGGGTTGTAAACCCGGTTGCCCCTAAACCATGACCAGTAGCTAAAAAGGTTGCCAGCAAAACTACTCCCAAAGAAAGCCCAGCAAAAAGCGGATTCCAATACGGTTGGGGGTTATGCCGCTTATCCAACATGATCATCTTCAAATTTCCTATTAATTTACTAAATTATAATATATCATAAAACATAATATAAGTGTATTAAATAAAAAGTTAAGAAAATGACCTCATTACTTCGCTCCACCTTCTATTTAAAAGGGATCGCCTATTTAACGGCGATCATGCCGATGCTTGTTCAAGCAGCAGATGGGGAATCCATCATGATTCGCGGTGGTGCCAACCCACAGGCAATGCCCTGCATTAGCTGCCATGCGCCTGACGGCAAGGGAATGCCTTCCGCAGGATTCCCCCGCCTTTCGGGTCTACCGCAAGCCTATATTGCAAAACAACTGCAGGACTTCAGATCGGGGTCCCGCCAAAACCCCGTTATGCAACCGATTGCCATGTCTTTAACCGACGAAGAAATTTCCGCCGTCGCAAAAGCCTATGCTGATCGTCCTAAGGTGAATGTTAATCACGTTAAAAATCCTAACCCGACTCCAGGCAGTGGTGCCTGGATTGCCTTACGAGGAGACTGGGGCAAGAATATTCCCGAATGCACTCTATGCCATGGCCCGGATGGTGTAGGCATAGGCGATGCATTCCCGCCTCTTGCCGGTCAATCCCCGCTGTATCTGGAAAATCAACTCAAAGCCTGGAAAGGCGAGGGCATCAACGGCAAGAATAAAAAAGCGCTTGCAAACTTACCTGCTCGGCACAACGACCCGAACCAACTGATGCAGCATATTGCTGCAAGTTTGTCGGATGCGCAAATCAAATCCGTGTCGGAGTACTTTGGAAATTTGGGTGACTCGACCGAACTCTTTGACGAATCACAACATCGCTTGCGCTAAGTAAAGACCATTCATATGCTAAATACAAACCATCAACACTATTTTGGAAGCAATCGCGCAATCACAGTATTGCTAACCTTCATCGCACTACTGACTTCTGTTAACGCACTTGCAGTCGACAAATTGCGCATTGAAGACCAAACGCAAATCCCCAATGCGCCCAAAAAAATCGCACAGGCCCCGTATTTTTTACCACCAGCCGAATCGGAATTGCAAAACAATGCGTTTGGCGAACTGGTCAAACGCGGTGAAGACCTATTCGTCAACACCAAAGCTCTGCTCCCCCAAAACGTTGGCAATGAAATGAATTGCGTAAACTGCCACCTCGATCGCGGCAGAAAGGCAAACTCTTCGCCGCTGTGGGGCGCCTATCCGATGTACCCGGCCTACCGCAAGAAAAACAACAAGGTCAATACGTATGCAGAGAGGTTGCAAGGATGCTTTACGTTTAGCATGAACGGAACGCCACCGTCCGCTGACGGCGATATTATTCTAGCCTTGACTGCCTATTCCTACTGGCTCTCAACCGGAGCGCCCACCGGGAAATCGTTGCCAGGGAGGGGGTTTGACGAACCGCTTCCACCCAAGGGCGGATTTGATATCGCCCGCGGTAAGGCGGTCTATGAAAAGCAATGCGTTATTTGCCATGGCGAAAATGGCGAAGGTAAAAAAGTTGGCGTCAACTACGTATTTCCTCCCCTCTGGGGAAAGGATTCGTACAACTGGGGCGCAGGGATGCATCGCATCAATACCGCGGCGGGCTTTATTCAGCACAACATGCCATTGGGTAGAGGGGAAACGCTCAGTGACCAGCAGGCGTGGGATGTAGCGGCATTTGTCAACGCGCATGAACGCCCCCAAGATCCCAGGCTCATCAATGGCGATATCGTGGAGACGCGCAAGCGCTATCACGCTGACGACGGCGTCAATTTATACGGTACTACCATCAACGGCGTCCTCATCGGACAAGGAACCCATTAGTGAACAATACAATCTCGGCAAGACTTGCCTGCAGTGCTTTGGTTTTCTTCTTCAGCATTGGCAGTTCGGGAGCAGCGCAACCTTCACCTCAAAGTAAACCCGAAACCGTCAAGATAGGCTCTTCAGACGATTACGATCTCAACAACTTACCGGACGACCATTACGGACGTCTGGTTCGATACGGAAAAAAACTCACCGACGAAACTTACGCCGTTATTGGACCGGAAGTCAAAAATCCCAAAATGCGTTATGCCGGAAACAATCTGGCATGCAGCTCCTGCCATCAGGAAAGTGGAACTCTTGTCAATGCCATTCCATTCATCGGTGTATCGGCGGTATTTCCCCAATACAGGCCACGCGAAGATGACGTCAGCACCATTGAAGAACGAATCAACGGTTGCATGCAAAGAAGCATGAATGGTCGGGCACTGCCATTTGATTCCAAGGAAATGAAGGCGTATGTCAGTTACATGCATTTCCTATCGCGAGCAATTCCAATCGGATCGATCATGGAAGGCTCGGGCCTAAAGCCAATAAAGCCGCCTGATCGCGCGGCAAACCCACAAGCAGGAGGACAACTGTTTGCAAGAAATTGCGTGAAATGCCATGGCGCTGAAGGTCAAGGAGAGCGTACCGGCAAAATCGGTGATGCTCAGGGCTACGATGTTCCACCGCTGTGGGGCAAGGATAGCTTTAACGATGGAGCAGGCATGAATCGCCTCTTGGTGGCGATGCGATTTACCAAGCACAATATGGTGAAGGCTTTAAGTGATGATCAAGCTTACGACCTTGCAGCTTATATTGTTTCCCAGCCGCGCCCACACAAAACAAACTTAGATAAAGACTTTCCAGCACGCTGGAATAAGCCAGTCGATGCAGCATTCCCACCTTATGTCGATGGGGCTTCACCGGAACAACACAAATACGGGCCCTTTGGCCCATTGACCGAGAAGATGAAAGAACTAAAGAGTAGCCTAATGCAGGGTACCGGAAAATTATAAAATGAACTGACCCACAAAAAGTTGGGCTTCAAACCCAACCAAGGGGTTCAGTTCAGAAGGCGGTTTACTGACATAGTTTTGATAAATGACTACATCTTCACAATGTGCCAAGCACCATTCAAGAATCCGTCGCCGGTTTTATCGCCAGGTTTCACGTCCTTAGTCCAAAAATACAAGGGCCTGCCTTTATAAGCCAGTTGCCGCTTGCCATCATCGCGGGTGATCACAGTAAAGTCTCCATAAGCCGACGCAGACACCTCTACCAATAATGGCGGCCAATTGGCAGCGCAAGGTCCATTGCAGGTTGATTTACCGGATCCGCCTTGGTCTTTGTCAAAGACGTACAAGGTCATGTTGTTTGCCCCGACGAGGGTTCCATCAATCACCTTGGTATTGGCACTCGTCCCACTGTTCATGGAACTGCAAGCAGCCAAAATGCAACTGAATAGAAAAGCCACACTCAATACTTGAAATATTTTCACGCTAGCGTCCTTTTGGGTTTGATGGGAAATCCAGTACGAAACCATCTTACGATGAACGTCCGCTTTTCACAGCCCACCCCAAAAGCGCGAGTTTCGACCCTCTAGGAAGAATGGCTATTGGCTATTTCAAGCGATACCCGGCATGGCAGGCGACGCACGCTTGGGTGGTGGCACCAAGTGCCAGCATCGCGGGTTTGATGTCGCCGGTAGCCGACGCGTTTTGGATCGCGATGGCGAACTTGCTGGCATTGCGGTGCATTTGCGTGCCGACCTCCTGCATCCCCTTGGGCATGTATTTCGAGTTCTCGTAGGCGCCGTGCGTTTTCAATGCAGTCATGCCCAGACGGTCTTCGGCGATCTTCGCCGCCTGGTCGTATTCGCTCTTACCGATGGCCTCTTGAATCTGGCTCACCGCCAGCAGGTGGTCCCGCATGTTTTCCAAAATATGGGCCTGCATCGGAGTCGGAAATTCCACCGCCACCCGGGGGTCGGCCGCGGTCGCGCCATGGCTATGATCGTGCTGCGCGAAAACCGAGCCTGTGCACAGAACAACCCACCCGAAAACCATCACCTTGTACATACCCATGCATCCTCCACTTGATTTATCCACCACACCTTGCGGCCTATAGTAAGCGTTTTCGCCAAGACCGCTACAAGGAATTCGCGCGCGCTGCCAGTCAGCGCAGCGCGGGATCCTTCCTCGCCGAAGCGGCGGGCGGCGACGGTTGCAACGCCTTCACGATCTTCGCGCCTGCCAGTAGGCGGGCGACCGCCTCCTGCCGGCGTTCCTGCAACTTTTTCTGGGCAATGGCGAACTTGGCCTCGTCAAAACTCTTGGCCGGCAGGTACTTGATGTCATCCACCTTGACGATGAGCCAACCCTGCTCGGTCTGGATCGGCCGACTCAGGTGGCCGACCAACAGCGCAAAAACCAATTCGTCGATCGGCGATGCCAACTGGGACGGCAACACCCAGCCCAGCGCCCCGCCCCGAAGAGCGGATTCCAAGTCGAGCGATTTTTCCTTCGCCAACTCCGCAAACACCGCGCCGCGGTGCAATTGGTCGATGATCCCAAAAGCCTCCTCCTCGCTGGCGACAACGATCATCGAGAGCTGGTATTCCTGAACATTTTGCGGCACCTCCCCGCTCTTCAACTGTTCGTAGTAATCGGCACGAATGTCGGCTTCGGTAACGGGATGGGTCTTAAAGTAATTCGCAAACCACAGGTCCACCAGCGCATTTTCGCGCGCCCCTTCAATCCGGATGGCGTTGCGATCGTCACTCAGAAGACCGATCCGCTGGGCATCTTGCGCGAGCGCTTCGCGAAAAACCAAATCGTCGAGCATGGCTTCGCGCAATTGTGGCGTATCAACCGATCCCTCGGCCAGGGCATTGGCAACCAGGCGCTGGAATCGGCTCACGGGAATCTTGACGCCGTTGACCGTGGCAATCGCCTTGCCGGGATTGGTTTTGCGCGAGCGCTTAGGCGAATAGATCCCCATCACCAACCCGACCACCCATCCGCTGATGCAGACCAATACCGCCACCAGCAACAGCAGGATTTGGGAATGCAACTTCAAATCCATCAACTCTTCGCCAATACCCCAATCGCCAGTGTTCTTGACGAAGGTCACGGCTTTGGGAGGACTGGAGGTCGCAATGCTGGCAGCCGGACCGCATCCCGGGTTGGCCGCATCGCTGGCGATGGTCGAAACGCAACTACCGTCCCCGGCCGAACCTTTGGCAACGGCGGAATTGGCCGCCAGCGAAAAAACGATGCTGGCAAAAACCCACCAAGTTAGCAAAACCCCAGCGCGCCGGAACAAAGCGGTGCAAACCATGTCAAGCCTTAGCCCTTTCGAAGCTCCAATTTTATAAACGAAACCAATTAAACAGGGAATCGATCCCGAATAACCACCCGATCCTGACGGTTTAATGCCGGGATCGCTCTTCTAAGACTGGACTCTATCAAGCTTCGCCGCCTTGATCAACTGGCTTAGCAAAATCCGCCACACATTCCCGCTGGCTTGCTAATCGCGGCTATTTCGCATCAGGAGATACCAACCAATCACCACACTTGCCGCAAACCCACACACCACCTTGAAAACGGTTGACATGGAAGACCAATCAACCACTTCCAAGGCAACTGCCAATACGATTGAAACGATGGACAGCTTAATCCAAATGGACCGTTTCACGTAATGCAGAAAAATGGCATCGGGATTGGAGATGTCCTTGCGACAGTGGCTGCACAATTTCGTTGACGACCGTGCATTGCTTGGATTTGGAAAATTGCAATAGGGGCATTTTTTAAACATCGATCAATAGACTCGTAAAGTGATTTCTAAAAATGGTTTTTGGAACGGGCCGTGAGATAAAAGACGAGCATCGACACCAAGAGGCAGCCAAGCAGAATCCAAAACGTCTCCATTCCCCCCAACCCTTCGGCAAAAACTTCGCCACCCAAAACGCAGATGATTCCAAACAATATCAGACCGCTGGCGAAAAACCCGACCAGGCAAATTGCCCATAAATACAAAGTGGCATGCTTGCTCATCCATATCCTTACCAACCCACGATTACCAACACCATTCGTCCGGTATTTTTGCGGACAAATGCCTATAAGCCAAACTACGCTCTGTGAATTCAATGTCAAGGCTGGCTAATACCAAGTTTGGGGATTTGGTAGCACTCTACTTGATTCAGATCAAACGAATGCGGGACTTCTTGCGTGCATTAATCCATATGGCGAAAAACACCCCTTGAGCGGGTGGTTGTCGACCATAAAGTCCATTAATATGGTGTTCATTCCAACAACACGAATTCCAATCCATCAGGAAAGAAATTATGAGCAATCAACCACCAGGCGCCATCAAACGATTTTGGCAATTCATCAGTAAGCCGAGTGCCAAGTATTCCATCTTGGCCATTGCCGCTGTTGCTTTTATTGGCGGGATTTTATTTTGGGGTGGCTTTAATACCACGATGGAAATGACCAATACCCTGGAATTTTGTACGTCATGCCACGAGATGCAGGACAACGTGTATCAGGAATACAAGGAAACGATTCACTATAGCAATCGCAGCGGTGTTCGCGCCATTTGTTCAGACTGCCACGTCCCCAAGGACTGGGTACACAAATTGATGGCTAAAACGAAGGCAACCGGCGACCTGTATCACAAGATCATGGGCAGTGTGGACACGAAAGAGAAATTCAACGCCAAGCGCATGGAAATGGCTACCCACCAATGGGAAATCATGAAATCCTCCGACTCCCGCGAGTGCCGCAATTGCCACAACTTTGATGCCATGAGTTCCGAATTGCAAAAGCAAACGCCATACAAAAAACACATGAAGGCGAAAGCCGATGGCAAGACCTGCATCGACTGCCATAAGGGAATTGCCCACCAATTGCCTGCGGAATATGAAGAACCAGACGACGATTGAAATGCCCAAAAGCCATTAAGGCTTTTGGTTTACTAGTGAATTCCACTCGCCGACTTTACCGTCGGCGTTTTTATGGATTGCGCATTTCCCTTGATTTGCTAAACCGTCATACAACTTCCATTCATAGCCTGCTATTGACGATGCACTACGAATAAGCGTTAGCAGTGGAATTTATCGACTTTCAATCACTGGCAATCCCACTTTACGAACCGACCTTACGATTGCACGTCCTATGCAACCAAGAAATCGGTTCGATACGAGCGGATGAAAATGGATTGAGAGCCAACCTACTTTGACATCGAATCTTTTTTCATTGAATCTTTGGACATTGAATCTTTGGACATCGAATCTTTTTTCATCCCGTCTTTGGACATCGAATCTTTGGACATCGAATCTTTTTTCATCGAATCTTTGGACATCGAATCTTTTTTCATCCCGTCTTTGGACATATCGTCCGCAAATGCAGGCAAACAAACTGCAGTAATCAACAAGGATGCTAACAACACAGATAATTTCTTCATGAAAAACTCCTTTAGATAAAATAAAAATGCACAATGCGTGCTTGTATTGGTGAAGTCAGCATCAACTTCCCCCAAACCAGTTGTAACCTTGGTCTTCCCAGTAACCACCAGGATTGACGTTGGTTATGAATATCTCTTGAATGTATTTGGGATTTTTATATCCCAATTTCGTCGGTATCCGCAATTTCATGGGATAGCCATACTTTGCAGGCAATACTTCGTCCGCATACGTCAATGTCAATAAAGATTGCGCGTGCAAAGCCGATGGCATATCGATGCTCGTGTAGTAATCGTCGTGGCAACGAAATCCAACATACCTAGCCTTGGTATCCGCTCCGATACGCCTGAGAAAATCGCCAAATAGCACGCCGCCCCATTTTCCGATTGCGCTCCACCCTTCTACGCAAATGTGGCGTGTTATTTGACTTTGTTGCGGCATTGCCCGAAGTTCTTCCAAGGTCCAGGATTTGGTGTCTTGCACAAGCCCGCTGACTTTTAATCGAAAATTTTGTGGGTTAGGTCGAATTTCGTCCTCACCATAAAAAGCGTTAAACGGAAACGGGGCTGTCAACATATTCTCGGAATACGTTGGCGCCATCCGATTGGGGTCGAACAACCACCCTTGGACTTGATCATTCCAGCGCGACATCACCATCAAGGCTTTTTCAACCGAATCCTCGTCGGCTAAGGTGCACCCACTCAACATGGAAATGGCCCCAAGGCTTAATGCTTTTTTCCCAAAGAGTCGCCTCGTTGGCATATCCAAGCCCTTATAGACGTCTTTAATGATTTCCCGTTCATTTGTATTAAAGATCTTGAGTTTTTGTTTCATATCACCTTCCCTTGGTCATCATTAATAGCGTCTTGGGAACCATGGCCACCATCAACAAATGGATGATGATGAAAAAAACAATATAGGACATGGCTACGAAGTGAACAATGCGAGCATTGTCAAACCCGCCCATTAATTCCCTGAGCACTGGAAACTGGACCGATTTCCAAATGGCCAATCCAGAGAGAACCAAAATAATGATGTCGGTAATCGTAGACAGGTAGGCTACTTTTTGGATCGTGTTGTACTTGCTTAAATCCTGATGGGATAACTTTCCCCTTAAGGTATCGAATGCTTCTTGCATAAATGCTTTTGGACTTAAGGGGAAAAACTTCTTCCAAATTCTGCCGGTTGAAAAATTAAGCACTAAATAAATCAGTCCATTTGCTACGAGCAACCACATAAAAGCAAAGTGCCACAACAAAGCGCCACCCAACCACCCTCCCAATGTCAACTCCTTGGGAATCAAGAAATCAAAAATGGGGGAAGCGTTGTAGATTTTCAATCCACTCATAATTAATACGATCACGGCAATGGCGTTAAACCAATGGCTGATCCGGACATACAAGGGGACCAATATCGGTTTTGATGGGCGATTGAATGTTGTTGTCATGGGGTTCACCGATATTCTTCAGTTTTTAGCAGATTGAACGTACAACTCTGGAAACGATTTCTTCAACAACGCGATCTTTGGCAAATCGTTAACAACGATATAGGGTTGGTCCATATGGCTGGCCAGATAATTTTGGTGATAGCTCTCGGCTGGGTAAAATCGTGACAAGGATGACACTTCGGTCACAATGGGTTTGACCTTTCCCGCCTCCTTCGACAGAACTTGGATTTCCTCTAACGCCAACTTGCGTTGTTCGGGACTGGAATAGAAAATTGCGGAGCGATATTGAGTCCCCCAATCCGGTCCTTGCCGATTGAGCTGCGTCGGATCATGGGCTACCTTGAAAAATACTTCCAATAATTTGCTGTAGGAAACCACTTGGGGATCATAAGTGATCATCACGCTTTCAGCATGACCGGTGCTGCCACTACTAACCATAGGGTACGTTGGGTCGCTAGAGGCTCCCCCTGCATAACCGGAAACCACTTGTTTGACGCCTTTGACATGTTTAAATACCGCATCCACTCCCCAAAAACACCCACCGGCAAATACGGCTGTATTCATCGATGAACCCGCCATGGCGGATGTTGTCAATGCCAGCAGAAATACGGAATACAGGAGTGTGCGGATTTTGGTCATGGTCTTTAATTTGTCTGGATTTCACTCTTATTCGCACCAACCCTCCATCCGGTTACAAAGAAAGATAAAAATAGTTGTAACCAAGTTGGTAGCTACAGCGAATACACAAAAGTCGGCACATAATGGCGGTTAATGGAAAACCGCAACCACGCAAAATTTGCCGAACTGGAAACGCAATTGAAAAGTTGGTTTATTGCCTCGAGCAAAGGGGACAACAGTGCGTATACAGAATTTTTAGTAAATTTAACGCGGTATTTAAGGGGCTTTTTTCGTAAACGCATGCAAGCATGTCCAGACCAGGTTGAGGATTTAGTGCAGGAAGTCCTGCTGGCTATCCACATCAAACGCCACACTTACGACAACGCGCTGCCGATTTCCTCCTGGATCCATGCTATTGCCAAATACAAGTACATCGATTTTTTGCGGGCTCGGCGCCATACCATCGATCAGGAGTCGCTGGACGATGCGTCCGAGCTTTTCGGTCAATGTGACAACTTGGCGCAGGAATCGCAACGCGATGTAGGCAAGTTGCTGCTGACACTACCGGACTCTTTTCGAATTCCCATTCAACTCACCAAATTGGAGGGCCACTCCGTCAAGGAAGCAGCCCAAATTTCCGGCATGAGCGAGTCCGCGATTAAAATCGGTGTTCACAGGGGTTTAAAAAAATTGGCGTCCACACTGGGATTTGAATATGAACACTGACAAGCTCATTCAAATTTTGGCATCCGACTACATGCGGGATTCGCACCCCGCATTTAAACGGCGATTATTGCTCGCCATTGGATTGGGTGGAGGCATATCCTTTCTGATGATGGCAACGCTGCTGAAGATTCGACCCGATCTGATGTTTGCAGCCACCCTGCCCACTTTTTGGCTAAAAGTCTTTTTTGCGATTGCGTTGCTGGGAGTGGGTTTGATGGGGGCAACAAAAACTGCCATGCCAGGTAAATCCATAACCAACCCCTACTGGAAAATCGCCTTGCCGATTCTGGTGATCTGGATCATCGCCTATTGGACCATCATCAACCCGTCCGCTCCTGAAACTGCGGAATTAATTAAAGGCAGCACGTGGCAAGTCTGCTCCTTGTTGATCGCATTTTTATCGACGCCCATCTTTATTCTCGTTTTCTGGGTGCTCAGGGATATGGCATCTGTGAGACCTCGCCTCACTGGATTGATGGCTGGACTATTTTCGGGCGGTCTCGCTGCTAGCATTTACAGTCTGCATTGCCCCGAACTCTCTCCCGTTTTTGTGGGCATTTGGTATCTGCTAGGAATTCTGATTCCCGCAACCATCGGGGCACTGCTTGGCAAGAAAATACTCCGATGGTAAGAAGTTAATGCGGGGAGAAGGTATTGCTACCGATTTAAATTCCTCGTTGCCATATCATGAGATGTTTTCAATATCCACGCCGACTGAAAAGCCAGCTTTCTTAACCGCTTCCCAGGTATCTTCGGGAATATCAATACCGTTTAATAAACGCCCTTGTGCCGTTCTGGCCTCAGGCTCACCAGGCATCAATACCTCTGAAAACCCTTTCGCCGGAGGAATCCCTTTAATTTTTTTAATCGTTTTTTGCAAAGCCAAATCGTACGTATCTTTTGCTTGAAACAAATCCGATCGCAATGCGAAAATAAATATGCCGCTTCGCTGCGTTACACCGGGATACAACTCATTCCCAACCAATGGACCGCTTAACAATTCGGCAATGATGGCCAATGCATACCCTTTATGCCCACCAAACGGCAGCATAAATCCTCCATTAAAAAAATCATTCGGATTGGTAGTCGGTTCGCCGTTTTTATCCAACAAACAATTTGATGGCAACTGCTCATGCTTGGCCTTGGCCACTTTGATTTTTCCAGCGGCGATTGCCGAAGTCGCAAAATCCAATGTGACATCCGGCCCCTTGGAATTGGGAATCGAGAAGGCCATGGGATTGGTCCCCAGTATGGGAGCCGCGCCACCATAAGGCGCAGTCATTGGACGATCCACCGTGCCAATCGTCATAAACATCACGACGTCTTTTGCTGCCGCCCTCTCCGTAAACACCGCCAACCTTCCCGTGTGCGCGGCTTGAACCACCGATACCGCGCAAACGCCGACTTCCAATGCCTTTTTGATGGCCAAATCGGTTGCAAAATTACCAACCACTTGACCAAAGGACCAATTTCCTTTTACAAGCGCGCTAGTGGGCGTATCTTGAATCACCTCGGGAATGGCTTGAGGATCAATCTCCCCATCCACAATGCTTTGCAAATACTCGGGGATCCGAAGAATCCCATGGGAATCGTGTCCTGCCAAATGATTGGCAACCAAGATTTCTGCAATTTGCATTGCATCGCCGCTTCTTGCCCCAGCAGCACAAAAAATCTGATGAACAATTTTAATTAATTGGAGATGGGGAAAGTTGAGCATGTTGTTATAAAAATCTTTAAGTATGAGTATGAGAAATAAATGATATGCTGATCAAAAAATTAATCATATATTGAAAAGTAACCAGGAGACAAAGATGGCTCGTTCGAGCGCTTTATGCATGAAAATATTACTAAGTGTTCTATTGACTTCGCTTGCCCTGTTTTCCGTTTCAAGCTTTGCGCAAAACGGCTTTCCCAATAAACCGGTTAATTTGATTGTCCCATTTCCTCCCGGGGGAGCAGCCGATCAACCTTCGCGCTTAATTGCCCAATCCCTTTTTGGCGTCTGGCAACAACCCGCTGTCGTTATGACCAAACCCGGCGCCGGTGGCGCAATTGGTGCAGCTTTTGTTGCCAATTCCGCACCGGATGGTTATACCTTGCTGGCAACAAACCCATCCATGATCATCGTCCCCGAAGCCGATCGTATGTTTGATCGTCCGGCAAGCTTTGACCTAAGCAGCTTCACCCCATTGGCGTTATTGGTTGCCGATCCAGTAGTGCTGGTAGTGCGGGCGGATGCGCCCTGGAAGACGTACCAGGAATTTATTGCTGACGCCAAATCCAAACCTGGAGAAATTACCTATGGATCCTCCGGCGCCTACAGCGCATCCCATATTCCAATTGAAATGTTGGCCAATGCCGCCAATGTGAAATTTCGCCACATTCCCTACGCCGGCGGAGGTCCGGCCATCTTGGCTGTCATTGGCGGCCACATTGCCGCGACAGCCAGTTCCCCTACAGCCGTTATCAATCAAATCAAATCCGGAACACTAAGGCCGCTTGTTGTAACCGGAAGCAAAAGATTGGCCGCACTACCGGATGTTCCGACCGCAATCGAGCTGGGCTATAAGGAGGCGGAATTTTATCTTTGGATCGGGTTATTCGCACCCGTAAAAACTCCGGATGCCATCATCCAAACGTTGAGGGCTGATTTGCATCGGGCAGCATACCAAGAGAATGGATTCATTCAGAACATGACCAAGCTTGGTGCTGCTACGGATTACCGAGACGGGAATGCCTTTAGTGAGTTTTTGAAAAAGGATGCCGAACGAATCAAGTCCACGATGCAGAAAATCGGTAAGGTGGATTGATAAACGGATTAACCCTCCAATTCAATCTCTACGGTTTTTCCTCCTTGATTTCCCGATTGCACCAATGCCTCAAAAAGCTTGATGTTTTCCAATAATTCTTCGTGGGCAAAAGGATAGCAACTACCGGTCAACGCTGCTTGCCGCCAAGATTCAAAATTTAATGACACCGCATCATTGGCCTCGTAGGAAATTTCCTCTCGAGGTTCTGTCGTATCCTTGCAGTAGGTAAAAATAGTGGGCAGCCCTTTATCGACATTGCCTTTTGAAACCAATTCAATCCAACCCTGGTCTCCAAAAACCGTGATTCGTCCGTAAAAGGGGGTCGCCGACAGGCAAGTGATCAACCCCCGAGCTCCCGATCTAAATTTGATTGAGGCAGACATATAGTCCTTGGCCGGCGGGTTGAAAATCAGCGTATCAACAGAGCAATTCACGCTTTCAGCCGGACCGACCATCGATACAAACATATCGGTGACGTGGATTCCCACAGCGGTCAGCATTCCAGCTGGAGCATGTTGTTGATTTAATCTCCAGTTGGATGCATCCAGCTTTCTAAATAAATCATGGCTTACATTCGCTTCGACGTGCAATATTTTTCCCAGTTCACCATTCCTAACCATCTGCATCATCTTGGCAACTGCCGGCTCGAATCGACGTTCATGCCCGATACCCAAAACCCGTCCACGCTTCCGGGCTTCGCCTAGCATTTTCCGCGCACCATCGGATGTCATGGCTAGGGGTTTTTCACAAAATACCTGCTTTCCACTAGCCAACACCTTAAGGACCTGCTCTTCATGAACTGAGTGCGGCGTAGCAAGAATGATGCCTTCAAGGTCATCGCGCAACAGCAGGGATTCAAAATCCAAAACCAATTCAATCCCTAGATGCTTTAGAAAATCCGCCGCATCTTCTGGTGGAAAAGGATCAAAAGCGGCCACCACCTTAAACCCCGAATTGGATCCCAAGGATCGAATAATTTGCTTTCCCCACCACCCCAAACCCGCAACAGCAACTTTCACGCCCATTCTCCTGTAAATACACTCAACCCAATAAAACGCATTTTTGCAATCTGCTTCTCATTGCAAATCCGCATGCCAACGGTTCGACTAAAAAAAATAATCATTGGTAGGCAGGGCAAAACACCCTACCTACCTACCAATGAAATCAGGACTTGATCGCGTCTTCCCATTTTGGGCAAACACGGGACTCTACTGGGGTATCCCATTTTTGATAATTGTCCTTTTTAATCACGCTGGCAGGAAAAAAGATTTCCTTGGGGACTGGTTGTTTGCGTAAATCCCGTACAGCAGCCATTACCCCCACGCAACCTTGCATAAAGCCGTTGTAATCACCCGTCGCCAGCAACTTGCCAGATTTAATCGCATCAATTGCTTCTTGCGTACCATTGATTCCGGTTACCAACGCCTTACGACCGGCTCCATCCATTGCCTCAATCACTCCCGAAGCCATGGCATCATTGGCGGCAAGAACGCCATCAATCTGAGGATAGGTTTGCATCACATTCTCCATAACTTGAAGCGCTTGAAGGCGCTGGTAATTGGCTGGTTGCGACGCCAACAGCTTGATGCCTGGAGCTTCTTTAATGGCATCATTAAAACCGCGAAC
>CAIKFU010000016.1 GCA_903826775.1 uncultured beta proteobacterium
AAATTACCCTGGGCCTGTTTTAATGTCGCCTCAAAAGGACGTGGATCAATTTGTGCGAGCAATTGACCGGCTTTAACAAGGTCACCCTCTTTAAAATAAACTTGACTTAAGACACCGGTTACTTGACTGTGAACAGTGACTGTATTTCTTGGGGTTACTGTTCCTAATGCAGTTTGAATCACTGTAATATCCCCTAGTTTTACTGGGGCAGTTACAACCGATACACCTCTTGATTTTGAGTCGTAACCATTTTTGTCACCAAGATAACCCCCAATAATTTTCCAAATAATGGTTATTAATAATAAAAAAATGATTAAAAAGATTATAAAAAATGCCCTATTACTAATAGAAAATGTGTCGAGTCTAAATAGTCTCTTTATCAAATTTTCTAATTTGGATTTGCTAAATACAAAAAAGGCGTTTGAAATTTTTAGAATGAATAAGCATAAAAAGCTTGTCTTTGCCTTAACATAGCAGTTAAGTTTATTAAAAAATGGATTTTTTAGTAAACTTAGCGACACTTTATTGATTGCTAATTTTAGCTTTTCAAATAATTTTTTCATGGATGTGCTAAGCGTCTAATTGGCATACTGATGATTGTAAGATGAATCCCTACAATTTTAGGAAAGCGTTCTGGTAATTAACCCTGATTTATTTAATAAGTACTAATATTGGCATCTTACATAAAATACTGATTATTAATCTTAGACGGGTTCCAACTAAGAATACTTACGTATTTTTTTATATATTGTTGCCCATTTGAATATATGAGGTTTTCCAAAGTTCACTTAGAAAATATAGTTGTAGTATTTCAAACGGTTGGGGATTTTCTATTATTAAGCTTACCTTATAAAATAATACTCAATATGAATAATGGATTTTGCCTAACTATTGCGAGCTCTTTTATGTATTTTGTTTTGAATCTCTCGGTGATGGCGGCAGGTGGTGTATTTAGTTCCAATACTTACAATGTATCTAATTGTTTCTAAATCAATTCATTTGATTCTGGATGTCAAGGATTTAGATGGCTGTTATTTTCTTTAACTTAACATGTTGGACTTTTTAAATATATGAACCATCCCATTCCCAAAATTGATCAATATCAGGACATGCGAGAAGCCTTGCGTGATCTTTGTGGAAATTTTGATTCTGCGTATTGGCAAGGAATCGATCATGAACGTTCCTATCCTGAGGCATTTGTCGATGCCATGACTAAAGCTGGTTGGTTAGCCGCCTTGATTCCCGAGTCGTACGGTGGTTCGGGGCTTGGCATTGCGGAAGCTTCGGTCATTATGGAAGAAATTAACCTCTCAGGCGGCAACGCGGGTTCATGCCATGGACAAATGTACAACATGGGCACATTACTTCGTCACGGATCAGATATACAAAAGAAATTCTACTTACCCAAAATTGCAACTGGCGAACTTCGATTGCAAACTATGGCGGTCACAGAGCCAACTACAGGAACCGATACAACTAAACTAAAAACGACTGCGGTTAAGAAAGGTGATAAGTATGTGGTTAACGGTCAGAAAGTTTGGATTTCCCGGATTCAACACTCTGACCTGATGATTCTATTGGCCCGTACGACTCCCTTGCTTGAAGTGAAGAAAAAGTCCGAAGGCATGTCGATCTTTATCGTCAATCTTGCTGATGCGATTGGAATGGGGATGGAGATTCGCCCGATTGCTAATATGGTAAATCATGAGACCAATGAAGTGTTTTTTGATAACTTGGAAATCCCGGCCGAAAACCTCATTGGTCAGGAGGGGCAGGGATTCAAATACATCCTCGATGGCCTGAATGCGGAGCGCACTCTGATTGCGGCTGAGTGCATTGGGGATGCTTATTGGTTTATTGATAAAGCAAGGCGTTATGCAAATGACCGTGTAGTATTTGATCGCCCGATTGGCAAAAACCAAGGAATTCAGTTTCCGATTACTGATGCTTATATTGAAACTGAAGCTGCCAATTTAATGCGTTTTAAAGCTTGCGATTTATTTGATAGCAGACAGCCTTGTGGTGCTGAAGCCAATATGGCTAAGTATCTTGCAGCCAAGGCTTCTTGGGAAGCAGCAAATGTTTGCTTGCAAACCCATGGTGGCTTTGGTTTTGCCAATGAGTACGATGTGGAGCGCAAGTTCCGAGAAACCCGCCTTTATCAGGTTGCTCCAATATCTACAAATTTGATTTACTCATACATAGCCGAACATGTTCTTGGATTGCCAAGATCCTTCTAATATGACTAATGATAAATTAAATTCTCGTCCGCTTGATGGAATTACCGTAGTGTCTTTGGAGCATGCAATTGCGGCGCCTTTCTGCACAAGGCAATTGGCTGATTTAGGTGCTCGCGTTATAAAAATTGAGCGCCCAGGTGGTGGAGATTTTGCAAGAGATTATGATGATCGGGTTAAGGGCTTGTCCTCACATTTTGTTTGGGTTAATCGGTCTAAGGAAAGCTTGACTTTAGATTTAAAGCAGCCAATTGCTCTCGGTGTATTAATAGATCTTCTAAAAAATGCTGATGTCTTAGTGCAAAATTTGGCCCCAGGCGCAACCGCTCGAATGGGTTTAACATCAGAATTCTTGCAAAAGCAAAATCCAAAATTAATCATTTGCAATATTTCAGGTTATGGTGAAAATGGGCCTTACCGAGATAAAAAAGCATACGATTTGCTAATTCAAAGTGAGGCTGGATTTTTATCAATTACAGGCACTCCTGATACTCCTAGCAAGGCTGGTAATTCAATGGCTGACATTGCTGCGGGAATGTACGCCTATACCAATATACTTGCTGCGCTGCTTCAACGACAAAAGTCTGGCCTGGGGTCGACTATTGATGTGTCAATGCTTGAGTCTTTGGCTGAATGGATGGGGTATCCTATGTATTACGCTTTTGATGGCGCAACTCCGCCTCCTAGAAATGGCGCATCTCATGCCACAATTTATCCTTACGGCCCCTTCAAAGCAGGCGACGGGGGTACCGTAATGCTTGGGCTTCAGAATGAACGCGAGTGGGCCTCATTTTGTGAAGTGGTTTTAGGCGATCCCGTTTTATCGCAAGACGAACGATTTGATAGCAACTCGAAGCGGAATCAAAATCGTGAATCGCTATTGTCAATTATTAATACATGTTTTGTGCAATTGTCTACTGAAGAGGTGATTCTTAAATTGGATAAGGCGCAAATAGCAAATGCCCTTTTAAACGATATGAGCGGGTTATGGAATCACGATCAGTTACGCGCCAGAAATCGTTGGGCTGAAGTGGGTTCTCCAGTTGGAATGTTGCCTTCTTTGCTTCCTCCTGGAGTAAACAATGCTTTTGAATATCGTATGGATGCAATACCGGCAATCGGTGAGCATACCAATAGCATATTGCGGGAGATTGGAATGAGCGATATTCAAATTTCAGAACTTGTAAAAACCAATGCAATTTGAAGGTTGATTACCTCATAGTTTTTTTAAAGCGGTGGAAGCATGCAAGAAGATTGCGTACTGCAAAAATATAAGACCATAACCTTATTGGGGATTATGGTCTTGTTTTAAATAGGTAATTAAAATACCAAATTAGGTGATGCTTACAGCCTCTTTAGGAATTGGCGTAAGGTTTACCAACTTGATGCCGCCAATTGCGCAAAATTCATCTTTTTCGGATGCGTCCCCGCTAATTCCGACAGCACCTATAACTTGATCTTCCTTATTTATTATCAGCACGCCACCTGGAACCGGAACAAATTTTCCATTTGAGGCTGCTGCTACCGCTCCTTGAAACGCAACACGTTCTGCAAGGTTTTTTCCAATTTGACGAGAAGATAAGCCCATTCCTAATGCACCCCAAGCTTTGCCAAATGCAATATCAAAACGAAGAATTCCGCTACCATCGTCCCTCTTAAAACAAACTAAATTTCCGCCAGAATCTAAGATTGCTACAGACATTGGCATAAATTTATGGAGGGCTCGTAGTCTTAACGCTTCATCTGCAATTTTGGAGGCAGTCATCAAATCTAGACTTGAATAGACTCCGTACATTTTTTCGGACATTGTTTAACCTTTAAGGTTGTGGTTGGATAGGTTTACTCTGTAAGTCGTTTTAAATTATTTTTTAGAAGATTTGGGGGTGGACTTGGTCTTTAATGGTTTTGACCAGCGCTCAAGAACCTCATAAACTACAGCCGTATCTCGTTTTGCATGACCTAAAGCTTTGGCAGCATGATAAATGGGGGCGCACGCATTAAAGAGTGGGGTTGGAACAGAATATTCTTTAATCGCTTCGCCGATTAGATGCATATCTTTAGCCCAAACTTCAATTTTCATCGTTGCATCATCCCATGAACGTTCAGCCATAGCTGGACCACGCACTTGGAACATTCTTGAGCTGCCCGCACCATCAGAAATAACGTCAACCACCTTATGTGGGTCGAGTCCCATTTGCGCTCCTAACAGTATGGCCTCAGCCGCTGATACGTTGTGAATTGCAACCAATAAATTTGCAATTAACTTCATTTGCATTCCGCAACCAAACTCACCAACGTTGTAATTAACTCGGGCAAAACCGGCAAACACGGGCTCCATTTTTTTGATTAATTTGGCATCTCCACTTGCGTAAATAGCCAAATCACGTGTTTTAGCTTGAGCCCCTGTTCCGGAGAGAGGGCAGTCTAATAAGTTAATTCCTTTTTTAGAGAGAATTTCTTTTGCTGCCAATTTAGCTGTATTCGGGAGGGTGCTAAGTTCAGCGACTATTGTTCCCTTCGCGGAATTTTTTGCAATCGCCTCAACACTAGACTCAAGTACCGGAACTGAAGGAATCGACATTAGAATAAGGGAGTTATGACTTGCCAGCTCCTCCACAGTTTTTGCTATTTTAACGCCTGCTTTTGCTAGTAATTTTTGTTGTTCAAGGCTGGGGTCGTAACCTTCTACTGTAAATCCTGATTTAACTAGATTGGTGGCGATAGCAGAACCCATAATTCCAAGACCAATAACCCCAACATTAATTGGATTATTTTTAACAGCATTTTTGGAAATTTTTTTACTGGGTTTGGTTTTTTTAATAGAAGTTGACAAGATATCACCTGTGTATATGTTGATGGTTAGGATTTAGGTTTGATTTTTAGAGTTTATTTAAACAATAATTCAATTTAAAAATTTAAGGATAGTTATGAGGGCTGGAACATTAATGGTCTTTCCCTCTTGAGTTTAATTGGTAAAAGCGAATCGGTTGAGTTGGAAATGGGAAAAAATTAAATTGAGGAGATCCAATCAACAGTTTTTGATGATGAAGATGAATATTTTCACTGTGAGTCATGTAGTTGCCTCCCATTCATTGGGTGTCTCCTTATAGATTTTATATTTGGCTGCCATTTTGGCAAACAGTTCCGTAAGATCTTCATTATAGTAAAAATCCGCATTAATTTATAGAGCTCAAAATTAAAAAAATGCGTATTCAATTAACTATCAATGACCCATTTCAGTTCTGGACACCAAATTAAGTACTCAATGCAATCTGATAATTTAAAACCGTTTTAGGTCCGTTTATCAGATGAATTAAGTACGAAAATTGGCATTGGAAGTTTTCTACCCTGTATTTGAACTTTCTCAATCATGGGTTGAGTGATATTTCTTATGATAGCCAAATGAACTGAAATATATATTCTTTGATTTCTAGGTAGCGTTTCTATAAGCATAGCCCCCGATTCATGTGTGCTGGCTAAAATGACATTTGAATATTTTTTTACGGTGTAATATTAAACAATTGATTAATAACAGTCTTTTTTAAACCCTTTAATAATCTTGTTGGCTCAAATATGATTAATACAATTACCCCATCTTCACGCCCTGAACAAACCCTCGCTTTTAATATGAAACTGCTTGCACACCATGAGCTTGCTGGATATGGGGGAATGGGTGAGGGTATTGCAATGCAAAAGACAAATGACGGCAGGCGTGTTTTATGGATGGCACATGAGTCTGCTCCTAAAAACTTTACGGCAGTAGATGTAACAGATCCAAAAAATCCAAAACTATTGATCCAGACAGAGCTTTCTCATATGGATTTGCGATCCAATTCATTGGATGTAGTTGGGAATATGATGGCAGTTGCATATCAAGGCAAATCCATTGGTGCAAAACATGTTGGCGTTGATCTTTTTGACATAACGATTCCTGAAGAGCCAAAATTAATTTCTCATTTTGATTGTTCCGGTCCTTATTCTCGTGGCGTTCATGCTGTATGGTTTGTTGATGAAAAGTATATCCACATGTCTTCTGGAGCCGCTGATTTTCAGCCCCGCAATCCTTTAGACGATCAGATTTATCGAATTATAGATATATCCAATCCTTCAAAGCCTGTTGAGGCTGGGCGTTGGTGGTATCCGGGGACTAGGGAGGGTGATATAGAGCCCCCTCCAAAGCGATTGACACCTCCTTTTGACATGGGGTTTCGTGCCCACAATACGAATGTATTTCCAAGTCACCCTGATAGGGCTTATGTTGGATACATAGATGGCGGTGCATTTATTCTGGATATTTCCGACAAGAAAAATATTAAGGTAATTTCAAAATGGAATCACTCCCCACCTTTTAATGGATTTATTCATACCGTTCTGCCTCTGTTTAATCGCAATTTATGGATAGTAAGTGATGAGTGTGTAATGGATAATGGCGCGGATTGGCCAAAATTGGTTTGGGTATTGGATACCAGAAACGAAGGAAACCCTGTTCCAATCGGTACTTTTCCTATGCCGCCATATGAAGCATTTTCAAAGCGAGGGGGCCGTTTTGGCGCTCATAATTTACACGAGAACTTGCCCGGACCGTGCTCTTTTGTTTCTGAAACCATAATTATTGGCACTTTTTTTAATGCCGGTGTCCGCGTCTTTGACACTAGCAATCCATTTAAAGTAGAGGAAATTGCTTATTATGTTCCGGGTGCTCCGAAACTTAGTCCGGCTGGCGCAATTCAATTAAATGATGTTTTTGTTGATGATCGCCAAATTGTTTACACCATTGATCGCTTCGGTGGGGGTTTGTATATTCTAGAAATGACCATTTAGCGGAATTGATGTGATATTTCAACGTGACCAACTGGCTGGAAAAATTCCAGTTACGGTGATTACTGGTTTTTTAGGTAGCGGAAAGACTACACTTATTTCAAAGCTGGTTGTTCACCCAGAAATGAGGCGAGTAGCCGTTGTCATCAATGAAATCGGTGAGATTGGCATTGATCATGACCTTGTCACGATGTCCTCGGAAAATATTACCTTGCTTGCCAATGGTTGCATATGTTGTTCAGTTAGAACCGACATGCAAGAAACTCTTCGCGACTTATTTGCACGACGTATATCAGGGGCAATTTTTGATTTTGATAGAGTAATTATTGAGACCACCGGATTGGCAGATCCCGCACCGGTAGTCCAAACATTGAGCACCGATACGATGCTCGCAGCGCAATATCGACTTGACGGTTTGGTAACACTGGTAGACGCAGTAAATGGCCTATATCAGATAGAGCATTATCCAGAAAGCTTGAAGCAAATAGCAATTGCTGACCGAATTTTTATTACCAAAAGTGATTTACAGGGGGCTATCGAGCTTGATAAGTTAACTGCTGAAATTCAGGAGATAAATCCAAGGGCTAAAATTGCTTCAATTGTTAATGGTGAGATGAATCCTTCAGAGCTAATTAATCTTGGACTGGCATCTTCCAGATCAAATGAGCAGACCATGGTGTTTTTAGGCGAGCTTCTTGATCAGACGGGATCAGAGCATTCAAAGTATCTGGGAGATTTTTCTAAACGGCATGATCGATCTATTAAAACGCTATCACTTCGTTTCAAAGAACCGTTTACCTGGGAGGCATTTTCATCTGCTCTTGAGCTGTTAATTGCTTTAAGAGGGCCTGATCTGTTGAGGGTAAAAGGTATCGTCAATGTAATGGGAAAGCCGACAGTAGTTCAGGGTGTGCAACATATCTTTCATCCCCCAGTAACTTTAGATCATTGGCCAACAACGGATATTGATACAAGATTGGTTTTCATTACTAAAAATATCGATACTGGAATGATTGAAAACCTCTTTAAAGCAGTAGGTGCTATTACGAAGTAAATAAGTGCCTCGTTTTTTAGAAAAAGCTTTGTTAAATTCATTTATTCATTAAATAGATGTTGCTATGCTGATAGATCACTGATAGATTATCTTTATGTGATTAATTGGGAGCAATTATGACTAAGGATTCGGTTAATCAAGGTTTATTATCGGCTCAAAGTAGGGCACTGAAATCTTCTCGATCTATTGGACAGATGGCCATGAATCATTCTAAGGTCATAGCTAAAATTAATCAGGAAGCCCTTCAAGAAATGACCAGCACTTTTCAAGATAAAATTTCCAATTTATTGAAAATGCAAAACCCCAAGTCGGCATTTGATTTTATTCAGGCTGAAATATTGCAAGATGCTGCGAAAGAGGTGGCTGTGTATCAAAATAAAATTTCAGAAATTTTTGCGAGTGGAAATAAAGAATTGCACAGCATCGCTGGTGTGCTGATTCAAGAGTCCAAAAATGATCTGATTAATTTTATTAATGCTGCAACCGCCAGCACCCCAATTAAATCTGAAGCATACGTTTCAATTTTTAAATCAACATTCAATACGGCTCTGCAAAATTTTGAGTTGATTCGAGCTGCAACGGCAGACTCATTTGGTAATTTTGAAAAAAGCGTTGATAACGTAGCCAATCTGTCTAAAAATCAACCAGCGGATCACAAGAAGGTTGCAAAAAAAGTTAAAAGGTAGATTTCTGTGAATCCTTACAAAATTAGTAAAATACTCTAAATAAATGTAAAAAAATGATACAATTTACCAATGAAGCTTAATTATTAATACAGAAAATAAATTTGAAGTGCCTACTCCAATATATAGAGCAATTAAAAAATCGCTTACTGCATACACCCTTAAAACCGGCAAGTTTGTAGGTCTGTATAAGAGGGTTTGCAAGCCCGACGGCTATGCATGGGCAAAATACATCAAGCTTCATGGTGGTCTGTACGCCATGGGCGAGGGATGCAGCATCCAGACGAATGTGGAATTCACCGATCCCGCTTATACCCGACTGGGCGGCAATGTCCATCTTACCGGTTGCACCATATTTGGCCATGACGGCAGTGTCAACATGGTTAAGCAGGCGTTCAATATCGGAATCGACTCCGTGGGGAAGGTCGACATCTTGGACAACGTCTTCATCGGCCATCAGGCCATCGTCATGCCAGGGATCACCATCGGACCCAATGCCATCGTTGCCGCCGGCTCGCTGGTGAACAAGGATGTGCCGGAAGGCAAGATCGTGGGTGGAGTTCCCGCCAAGGTGATTGGCACGATGGATGAGTTTGCCAGCAAGCGGGTTGCGGAAATGGCCGACCTTCCTTGGCGTGCCCACTCGCACATGCAGGGCAATTACATCGGTCCTCCCGACGATCTGCTTGATCAAGCCCGCATTGCCCATTGGTTCAGGGATCCGGAGGATCAGTAGGCGACTGGTTGAATTTTTATTCTGTTCAACATCAAAAGCATTGAACTCCGTTGATAAAGCATTTAATGGACTAATACTTAGTTAATTAAATTAATTTCTAGAAATTAGCATAGAGATGCCGCATAACTTTTCTTGTACAAACTTGTGCAGTATTAATCATTGGTATTATGAAAGCATTCCAATAATTATTTGCGAGACTCATTATGAAATCAGGTCTAAAGGTTGGGACAACTTTAACAAAGCGTTATGAAATAGATTTAGACCGTACTATTGGCTTTATGGGTGAACACTTGCGAGTTTATGCAACGCCGTGGATGGTTAAAGACATGGAAAGTACATGTAGAGATATTTTGGGTGACTATCTTGAGGAGTTTGAAAATTCTGTTGGTGCGCATGTAGAGATTGATCATCTAGGCCCAACGCTTGTTGGTATGTGGGTCGATGTTAAGGCAACCATTACAGCCATTGATGGAAGGCGAATTAATTTTGATTCTGAAATCCGAGATGAAATGGATTTAGTGGGCAAGTCAAAACATACGCGATTTATTGTTGATCTAAAAAAACAAAAAGAACGTCTTGAATCTAAAGCTGCTGCGATTCGCAATTTGAAATGATTTTGATGAGCGATCATCCTTTTGCACAGTTGACTATATAGAAATTTAAAGTATTGTCTCAGGCAAAAACTTCAATTTTTCGCTAGCGACTTAATGAATTTCGTACGAATTAGCCACTGAACTACACCTTGTACTGAAATGCTTGCAATAACTGCAATGGTACAGGCCTTAATCACTGATTCCTGTGGCCATAAAATTGCGAGCATGAAAAAGAAAGTAATAAAGGAATATAACCCCCTTATCATCCCCCGAAACATCTTTACAACTTGGTAATGCCCTTGAGATAAGTGAATGAATACGGCTAACACAAGGCTGATAACTGGAAATACCGCAAAAATTCCGCTCCAGACCCCGCCAAGATGTGATGCTAGCGTAGTTACGCTGATCGTTAAAAATGCACCCAATAACATTCTCCATGGCAGATCATGAAGTCTAGTTTCAATAGGCGCATTTGACTTTTTATTTGGCAATACAAATGGCGTTATGAAAAGTGATAAGCCTGCATAGGCATATGCCGCCATTGGATTCAGTGAAAAGGTTGAAAGAAAATAAGCAGAGATTAGCCACGCTACAACTGATAAGAAGAGCGACAAAGGGCAATTAAATTTGATGCTTGCCCAAGAGTAGCTGATGGTAAACAGCATAAGAATTATTACGGCGGATGTTGCTGAAATGGCGCTAATAGACGCAAAGTCCGTTCCTTGCTCTAGAGCTATAAAGATGACAATTGGTCCTGCGACTACTGGAAATCCGGCCAGAAGACCGGCTAATCCCGATCCCCATTTTCTACCGGCCAACGATATAAGGCAGATAAAAAATGGGACGATAGTTAATTTGAGTATTAGCATTTTTGAGGCATTGATAAATTATTTCTGGATTTAGAGAGGAAATTAACCATTAATTTCCTTTATATTGATCATATGTATTTGAATCTAATGTATTTTCTTGTTTTTTAATGTTCAACTGATCATTAATAGGTATTTATACTGATATACATTAAGTGTTCAAGCGCTCATTATCATATGAAATTGTTAAACAATGAAGCATACTGATTGTTTGCAAGAAAAAATTTATAAGTGGTGGAGATAGTTGTCTGTTCTATGCTTTTATTAATACTTAGGTTTAATTGAAAATAAATAGTTGTTGGTAATGTAAATACTTGGAGAAAAGACAAATGGCAAATTTTGGTACGGTCGGGATGGATTGGCAGCAACGGATTAATTGGGACAGAATGCGCACTTACCGATTGGAGCGCGCTCGTGAACGCATGAAGGCCCATGGACTGGGCGCTATGTTATTAATGTACGACGAAAATATTCGTTATGTAACGGCGACGCTTACTCCAGGTTGGTGCAAATTAAAACCAGGTTTGCGTTATGCACTTTTGTGTGGTGATGACGCCCCGGTTATTTTTGAGCAAGGCGACGTAGGTTTTCAACTAGAGCGTCACAACCCGTGGATTCCCAAGGAAAATATTAAGCATGCTTTTCCATGGATTAAAGGTGCTGCTGGCCCCGCTTCCATTATGCAGGTAACTAAATTTACCAATGGTATTTTGCAGGAAATGAAGAAAAGCAATGTCTCTGGGATGAAGCTTGGCGTGGATTTTGTTGATATCAATATGATTCAAGTTTTCAAAGATGCTGGCATTGATTGGGTTGATGGCATGACGCCGATGATGGAAGCGCGTGCCATTAAAAACGTGGATGAGCAAGAATGCATGAGAATGGTTGGCGCTATTGGTGATGCTGCCCACTGGGAGTGCATGAATTTTCTAAAGCCAGGCCTTACAGAAAATCAAGTTACTGCACACATCATGGAATTTCTTTATTCCATTCCCGGCATGGAAGATGTTGAGGACGTAATCGTTTCTTCCGGACCAAATACTTGGCCTAATTGGCGGAATTTTTCGGACCGAATCATTAAGCCCGGCGATATTGTTTTTATTGACTTGGCTGCTCTTACTTGGAATGGTTACAAGTCGTGTTACTACCGCACCTATTGCGTTGGACGCGAGCCTACTCAGGAGCAAAAAGACATCTATGCAACCGCTCTTGGCTGGCTTTATGATGCCATCGAAACCGTTAAGGTTGGTGCAACCACAAAAGATATTGCCTCCAAATGGCCTTCAGCCATGGATACATGGGGTTATGAGGATGAGGACCAGGCAGCTGCAAACTTATGGGGTCATGGCCTTGGTTTGGCTCAGTATGACACTCCTGTTATTTCTAGAATTTGGTCGCTGGATTTCCCTGTTGAAATTAGACCGGGCATGGTTTTTGCTTTGGAAACCCAGCATGGTAAGAGATATGAGTGGGGAGTTCGTATTGAAGAAATGCTGATTGTTCACGAAGATCGAATTGAGTTGATTTCAGGCTTCCCTGTTGAGCAAATTACTGTTGTTGATCCAAAGCCAGGCTATTCTCGCTTCTTAAAATAAGCACCTCCATCCCCGGACTATTTACGTCTGGGGATGACAAAGCCTTAATGACAATTTGAAGGTCGGCATGAAACAGTTTATTTTTCCTATCTCAGATCCAATGGCTCTGGATCTCGACCAGGTTGGTCCCAAGGCTGGCAATTTAGCAGCTATGGGCCGTTACGGATTGCCAATACCTGAAGGTTTTTGTATAGGTGCCGATGCATATCGTGCCCAGCTGGCTTCTTTGGGTATGGATTTAACGCCACGCCGCGGGACGGATGACGATGAAGTAATGAAGGCACGTCGCCAGGCAATTGCAATCCGTATTGGCTTGCTAGAAAGACCAATAATTCCTTCGATTCTTGAGCCGCTCCTTGCTTTTCGCTTGGAGCTTCTTAATTGCACTAATGGTGCTCCATTGGTTGTTCGATCATCCTCGCTTGTTGAGGATCGATTCGGATCTAGTTTTGCTGGGCAATTTGAAAGTTACCTTGGCTTGGATAACGAGGCTGATTTCTTAACTGCTGTTCGCGCATGTTGGGCGGCTCTTTGGGCGCCGCGTATTTTGCGTTACATGATGAACCATGATGCAAGTCCAGCCGATACTGCAATGGGTGTTTTGGTTCAGCCTTTGGTTGCTGCTCAAGTTTCTGGAGGAGGGTTAAGCAAAACGGCTGACGGAGAAATGCTCATTAATGCAACCTGGGGTTTGGGTTCGGCAATTGCTCAAGGTGAGGTTGTGCCCGATAGATATGTTTTAAATGAAGAAGGGTTGCTTATTAGTAGTGAGGCTGGCAGAAAAAATCACAGCGTAGGTTGTCAACACCATCACCATATGGGTGGTACGAAAGTTTTAAGTGGCAGCATGGTCTGGAAGCAATGCCTTACTAAGAAGCAAGTTACCGAATTAGGGATGCATTTGAAAAAGGCAGAAACCCTAATGGGAATGCCAGTTGAAATTGAATGGTCTCTGGACGATACGGGTTTTAAATTGCTTCAGTCTCGGCCGTTGCATATGGAGCCCGCACAAGTTCCAGATGAGATTTGGCTTCAACATCCTAAATTAAGCGGTCAACCAGCAGGAGTTGGTTGGGGGACTGGACGTGCATGTGTCGTAACTTGCGAGTGTGAGTTATCGCGTGTTGGACCTGGAGATATTTTAGTGACTAAAGTTGCTGGGCCCGCATTGAGCCGAATTCTATCTCGTGTTGCAGGTGTGGTAGCCGAATTGGGAGGGAGTACCTCGCATCTTGCTTCGCTTGCTAGGGAACGTGGGATACCAATGGTATTGGGCGTGCATGATGCTACCCAAAAAATTCCCGATGGAAAAAATGCCGCAGTTGACGGTGTAGCAGGAATAGTGAGATGGATGCCATAAAAAAGCCACGCGTATTTATAACTCAACCAGTAGCTCAAAGCGCCATTGAGCGATTAAAATTAGTTGCCGATGTTGAATGCAATCCCGATGCAAAACATGTCTTAGGCAAAGATGCCTTATGTGCGGCCGTCAGTAAGAGTGATATTTTATTTTGCCTTTTACATGATCGAGTTGATGCGGATGTGATTGGAGCCAATCCGAATTTAAAGATGATTGCCTCAATGAAGATTACACCTTCAGACATCGATGTTGAGTTGGCAAATGCAAGAAAAATACCAATAACAGTTATTCCACCGATTGTGACTGAGGCGACTGCTGATATTTGTTTAGCGTTAATTTTGTCTGTCGCGCGAAGAGTAACTGAAGGCGATTTATTGGTTCGGAAGGGGTACTTTCCGGGAGCGCAATCTTCGTTTCTTGAGGGGTCTATGGTTTCGGGGAAAGTAATTGGCCTTGTAGGAGGTGGAGGGCAAATTGGTCGGGCTGTCGCGCGAAGGGCACGTGGTTTTGGGATGAAGGTTCTTTACTGGGGACCACGTAGGATTTCTGAAAGCGATGAAAATGAGGCTGGACTTACATATGTGAGTCTAGAGCAGTTACTTGCTCAATCCGATTTTGTTTCTCTTCATACCCCTTTGAAACCTGAAACTCGTCATCAAATTGGTGTTACACAGCTCAATTTAATGAAGCCAACTGCATTCTTGATTAATACTGCAAGAGGCGGAATTGTTGATGAAGATGCTTTGATAGACGCTCTGCAGAATAAAAAAATTGCCGGGGCTGGGCTTGATGTTTTTGAGAATGAGCCTTATATAAATAAGTCATTTTTTAGTTTGAGTAATATGGTCTTAACGCCACATCTTGGGAGTGCAGTTGCTGAGCTTCGTGAAAAAATGGCTCATGTTGTAGTCGATAATATTCTGGCTGTTTTGAACGGTGCTCAAGCCCCCAATTGCTGGAATAAGGAAATTTTCTCTTCAGGAAATCAATAACAAAATAGTATTGCAATATCGCACGAAAATATTTCGTATTAAATATTTCAAAAAGGGGATTCTGAATGGCGAAGGAAGCTAAAGTAGTTATTACTGACTATGTATGGGAATCGCTAGAGGTTGAAAAGACTATTCTCCAAGGGCTAGCAAGTTTAGTGCCTATGCAAACTAAAGGTCCTACTGAGTTTTTATCTCAAGCTGCTGATTGTGACGCATTATTAAATACTTATGCTGGTCCTATTACAGCTGATTCTATAGCCAAGATGCCAAATTGCAAGATCATTGCACGATATGGAATCGGCGTAGACACTATTGACCTTGAAGCAGCTACCGCTGCGGGAATCATAGTGACGAATAATCCAACCTACTGCCTAGAAGAGGTAGCGGAAGACGCCATGGCATTGCTTTTAGCAAGCGCTAGAAAAATTGCTTTTTTTGACCGAATGGTTCGAAATGAGCGTTGGGAAGTTCCACCTGGAAAACCGATCTTTAGATTGGCTGGAAGCACTATTGGTTTAGTTGGGTTTGGAAACATCTCGAGGTTAGTTGCTGTTAGAGCTGCTGCATTTGGCATGCGTGTACTGTTTTCCGATCCTTTTGTGCCTGATGGCAAGTTTAGCAATTTAGGCACCAAGGTCGAGTTAGATCAACTGCTAAGGGAAGCTGATTTTGTGTCTCTACACCCGCCTTTGACAGCTCAAACACGGAAGATGATTAATGCTGATGCATTTTCAAAGATGAAGTCCACGGCATATCTGATTAATTGCTCGCGTGGTCCTGTAGTTGATACGGATGCATTGGTTAAGGCTTTAGATGAAAAACAAATTGCAGGTTGTGCATTAGACACTACTGATCCAGAGCCATTGCCGTATCCGCATCCTTTACGGAATAGGGAAAACGTGATTATTAACCCTCATGCAGCTTGGTATAGCGAGCAGGCAATGGCTGGACTTCAGTCAGGGGCGCCAAATGAGGTGAGAAGGGTTTTATCTGGTGAATGGCCAATAAACGTAGTAAATCCTGCGGTTCGAGGAAAAAATAGGGCTGGCTTGTAGGATTACTGCGAAGTAACTAAAAAGGGGTGCGAATAATAATGGCGACTAAAAAGAAAACAAGTAAATCAAGCGATGGTTTCGATCATGAATTTAAGGCAATTTATGCGCGTGATGTGAAATGGGAAAGCGATGATGTGCGTGGATTGCTAAAGCTTCCGCCTGGTGTCAAGGTAAAGGTGCTTAATTATGACCCAGTTATGAAACGCCTTGATATGAAACAGCGCTTCCCTGCAGGGTATGTTGAGCCTGCCCATACGCATAAAAGTTGGCACTCTATTCTCGTTACAAAGGGTCGTATGTGCGTCGCCGGAAAAGATCTGCGTCCTGGCGATTATGTTTTTGGATGGGATGTTAAGCATGGTCCCTATGAGTATCCAGATGGTTGTGAGGTATTTATTGTATATATGGGAGATGCAACCCATATTTGGGAGGAAAAGGAATTGCTTAAGCATGTCAATACATGGAAACCAAAAACCAAGATTGGGAAAAAAGGCGTAGCAAGCCACGTTAAAAAGCGCAAGTTAAAACAACTTTAGTATATAAATGCACAATGATTAATCATTAGGAGGTTTGTTATCAAGCCCTTTAGTGTAATTGCCCCTCAAGAAGTTGAGCAGGTCATAACTCTGCTTTCTGAGCATGCCCAATCGGTCAAGTTAATTGCTGGCGGAACGGATCTGTTGGTGGAGATTAAATCTGGAGTCCGGCACCCCAATACTATTATTGATATATCGCGCATTCAGGATTTAAAAAAAATTGTAAGTACCGATCTAGTCGTTAGCATTGGCTCCATGGTGACGCATGCGGAAATTATGCATTCGAGTTTGCTACGCGACATGCTCCCATCCCTTGTTGAAGCAGCTCATACAATCGGCACCGTTCAAACTAGAAATATGGGGACAATTGGTGGGAATTTAATGACTTGCGTACCTTCGATGGATAGCGGCCCGTCATTAATGGCTCTAGATGCCATGGTAAATATAAGGGGCTTAAATGGCCAACGACAATTGCCTATCGCAGATTTATTTTTGGGGCCCCGTAATACAAGCCTCAAGCCGGATGAGTTGTTGATTGATGTTTGCATTCCAAAATCCAATCTAAGTAAACCAACTGCCTTTTTAAAATTTGGTTTACGTAAAGGACAGGCGTTAGCACTTGTTAATGTTGCGGTTAGTTTTTGGGTTGATTGGAGTAAAAATATTTTTCTTGAGCCGCGTATTTCTTTGGGCGCTGTTGCGCCGACGGTAATTAGGGCAACTATCGCCGAAAAATATCTCGAGGGTCGACAAATTACATCCGATACAATTGCAGAGGCCGGACGCATTGCGGTTACTGAAGCTAATCCAATTACCGATTTCCGCGCGTCAGCAAAATACCGATCTCATTTAATTTCCGTGCTGACGCGGCGCGCATTAAGTAAGGCATATGATCAAGCTACTCTAAAACGTGCTGGAGATAAATGTGCTTAAGATCGGTTTGAGTATAAATGGCGAATCTATAAACCTATCAGTTCCAGATGAGACGACTTTACTTTCGTTATTACGGGATTATTTGCATCTTACTGGCGCTAAATTAGGTTGTGGCGTTGGGGATTGCGGGGCTTGTTCGGTAATTGTTGGAGGCAAGCTGGTCAATTCATGCCTCATGCTTGCAATTCAGGCTGACGGGCTTGAAGTGCAAACAATTGAAGGTCTTGCCAAAGCGGGAAGTTTGCATCCGATTCAGAAGGCATTCGAAGAGCGTGCATCTCTACAATGTGGTTTTTGTGGTCCTGGCGTCATTATGTCTACAAAAGCGTTGCTAGATCAAAACCCCAATCCAACAACTCAGGAAATACGTGATGCTCTTTCGGGAAATCTTTGTCGTTGTACTGGTTATACGAAGATGATTGAGGCAGCGCATGAAGCAGCAAATTTTCTCCGCGATAATTCAAATGGGTTACTTGGGAGTAAGCAATGTCAGAAAAAATAGCAGTTTTCCCGACATTTCCCATGGACTTAGAGGCTTCAGAAAGTCGCATAAAGATTCCGGCTGTAGGCCAGCGTGCTACCCGCTCAGATGCCCGTTTGCATGGGCTCGGTCAAACTCAATATATAGACGATATTTCTTTTCCTGGTATGTTGTATGCAAAGATTAAACGCGCTGGTATTGCTTCTGCTCGAATTCTAAGTATTGATACTAGTGAGGCTGAAGCAATGCCTGGTGTATTGGCTGTTCTAACTGGCCGTGAAATACCCGTTAATTCATTTGGACCATCACTTCAGGATCAGCCTATTTTGGCTGATGAATATGTTTTTCATTCTGGGGATGGAATTGCTGCAGTAGCAGCGCTTACTGAGCAAATTGCTGAGAGTGCGCTAGAAAAAATTAAAGTCGAATACGAATCATTGCCGGCAGTATTTGACCCTCTTCAAGCGATGCAAGATGATGCACATTTGGTGCACTCACCCAAAAGTAATATCTATGCTAGCAAGATAATCACGAAAGGAGATGTGGCTGCGGCTTTTGCTTCTGCTGATCATATTTTTGAAAACCAATACAGCACTCAAATGGTTGAACACGTTCCCATTGAACCTCATGCTGCGATTGCAATGTGGGATGCAAATGGACGAGTAAGTATTTATAGCTCACTAGGGCGGATTACTCTTGGTCGTGCTGATGTAGCTCGTACATTGCAATTACCCCTAAATCGGGTGCGAATCATCGCTACGATGGTTGGCGGAAATTTTGGCGGTAAAAATGAAATTACTCAGGAGCCTATTCTTGCATTGCTATCTAAAAAAACTGGCCGGCCAGTAAAAGGGGTATTCAGTCGCAAAGAGGAATTTATTGCATCGACTACGAGACATCCATTCATTATGGATTACAAAACTGGGGTTTCGAAGAGCGGAAAAATCTTAGCGCGTAAGGTGCGTCTTGTGCTTGATGGAGGCGCTTATTGCTCGTGGAGCGAGACAACTCTAGGTAAAGCATGCATTTTATCGTCTGGGCCTTATCAGATAGATAATGTACATGTGGAAGCTTTTGCGGTTTATACCAATAAAACAATGGCTGGTGCGATGCGGGGTTTTGGTGCGCCACAGGTCTGCTTTGCATACGAGTCGCAAATGGATGAAATTGCAACTTCTCTTAATATCGACCCGTTTCAAATTAGGCTGATTAATGCTTTTGAAGAGGGATCAAGCAGCCCAACTGGGCAAGTGCTGAATAGTGTGGTGTTAAAGAATTCTCTAATGCAGGCTGCTCAGCGTTTTGGCTGGAAAGGGCGAACATGAAAAGGCGAGGACGTGGAATTGCCTGCATGTGGTACCCAATTGGTTTTACAGTTGTAGCCAATCCTAGTGCAGCAACGGTTAAGGTAAACGAGGATGGCACGGTTACATTGCTTACAGGTACCGTCGAAACCGGACAGGGGTCATTGACAGTGCTTGCTCAAATTGCCGCACAAGAACTTGGAATTTCAACAGAAGATGTCCATGTTGTTTCTGCTGATACCGACACAACCCCAATGGATACTGGGGCAATTGCGAGTCGAACAACGTATGTAACTGGTAATGCCGTAAAACAAGCCGCGGAAAATGCAAAAATCATTTTATTTGAATCTGCTGCAACAAAATTAGGTGTTAAGCCAGAACAACTAGAGGTGTTTGAGCGAAAAATTAGAGTTAAGGGCTATCCGAAGGTTAGCTTGCCCATCGGGGAGGTAGCCTCTCACAGTCAAAATGTTTTGGGTCGACCTCCAATCTCAAGCTCTTCATGGAATCCGCACACTGTACCAATGGATCCTCATACAGGACAAGGAAAGCCTTTTGGTACATATGTATATGCAACTCAAATTGCTGAAGTTGATGTTGACGATGAGACTGGAGAGGTAGAGGTCATACGAATTGTTGCATCTCATGATTGCGGTACACCTATTAATCCCATGTTAGTGGAGGGACAAGTAGAAGGTGGGATTTCAATGGGTATTGGTTTTGCGCTACAAGAAGAGATCTTGTTTGACTCTGTTGGCAAGCAGATAAATCCAAATTTAACTAATTACATCATGCCGACAAGCCTTGATATGCCTGAAATCGAGGTTGATATAGTAGATAACTATGACCCGACTGGACCTTTTGGGGCAAAAGGGGTTGGTGAGCCAACATCAGTACCAACTGCAGCTGCAATTTTGAACGCGATATATGATGCTGTTGGAGTTCGAATAACTTCTTTACCCGCCACATCGGAAAAAGTATTAACTGCAATTCTATTAAAGCGAAGTAGTTCTTGATATATGTAGTTTGTTTTTCTATTATTTCTTTAATCTGTTGTACTTGTAAGGGTTTTAACTAGTTCCCGTATTGGATTTTTCGCATAAGATACATACGAAAAATAGATCATTTGATCATTAAGAAATAGAGGCAAGTTTACTAATAGGAAATGAATATGAAAAAGATTTTGATCATTCTCTCTGCCGTTACCTTATTTGGGTTGGTTGCCATAGAAAATGCTCTGGCAGCAGATGCGCCAACTATCAAAGTTGGTATTTTACTTCCGTTGACGGGTACGTTTGCGGCCGTAGCAGAAACCCAGCGTGATGGTGCTCTACTGGCAATAGATGTTGTAAATAGTCATGGTGGATTGAAGATGCCAGGCGGGAAGGTTCGAGTTGAGGGTGTAGTTGGCGATGATGAGGCAAAACAGGACGTTGGCGTACGCCGCTTTCGCTATATGGTTGATGACGGCGTAAAAGGATTGGGTGGTCAAACATTCGCTCCTTTGGCATATGCGATTAATGCAATGGTTAGCAAAAACCCGCTACCGTATTTTCCTATTTGCGTTATGTCGAAAGAAGCTTTTCAAAAAGGGAAGTTGGCTGAAACGACTTTTGCAACAGCATACAGCCCTTGGACTGTTGGTTATATGGCAGGTCAAGCTGCTATCAAGACATTGGGCAAGAAAAAGATTTTCTTTCTTGCGCGCGCTGATAGTTTTGGTTGGGATATTCGTGATGGTGTATACGCCGCTGCAAAGGAATTTGGAGGCGAGATTGTTGGTTATGACGAGGTGTCATTAGGAACCCCTGATTTCACAACCGTTCTACAAAAAGTGCGCGCAGCAAAACCGGATGTGTTTATTGCTTCTCAGTTTGCTGCCGATGCGGTAGCCCTACTTAAGCAAAGTCAGCAGATGGGTTTAAATAAGGAAATGACGATATTTAATGCGTTTATTACCAATACTGTTGGAAAAGGGTTGCCTCCTGAGGCTCTTGAAGGCGTGTATGCAATGCATTATTTCTACTACGATTTGGCTAGCTTTCCAGACAAAGAGGTAGCGAAACAGGCAAAGGATTTTACTGATTTGTACCGCGCCAAATATGGCCGCCCACCAGACGCTTATGCAGCCATTGCTTATATTGCTTATATGGAAATGTTCCGTGGATTTGAAACGGCCCAATCTTATGATCCATTAAAAGTTTCCGCTGCAATTTTACAAAACGGCGGGAAATTTAATACGATGATTAAAGGCACGGCTAATTGGCGTGAAGACCATGCTGCTGAATATAAATATGCAGCATTTCTTGTTAAAGGAAAAGGCGCTAAAGAGCAAAAAAATGAGTGGGATCTTTTTAGCGTGATTGGTTCAGCCGGTGGATCACAGGTAATGCCTCCATTAAAGTCTCTAGGTTATTAAATAATTCGTACTCCCCCATCCACCTCTGGATGGGGCCCTATTTTTATAGAAAATAAATTTTAATGCCTAAAGTAATGCTAAAAGCACAAGGTGTAACCAAACGCTTTGGCAATCTGCTTGCAGTTAACAATGTAGACTTTTCGATTAATGAGTTTGAAATCGTTGGAATACTCGGCTCAAATGGGGCAGGAAAAACCACCTTCTTTAATTTATTAACTGGATTATTTTTTCCAACCGATGGGAAAATTTACTATAAAGGCCAAGATATTACATTTATGAGTCCTCAAGAGAGGGTTTCTCTTGGGCTTACAAGGACGTTTCAGCTCACGTCTACTTTTGATAGCTTAAGTGTTATCGATAATCTGGCTCTTGTGTATTTTCGATCAAATTTTAAAACCTCAATCCAAAACCTGTTATTTACTAGACGAAAGAGTCTTTATGGTAATCCTGAAATTTTATCTACGTTAGAAACATTTGATTTGGAATTGGTGAAGGAAAGAATTGTAAAAAACCTCAGCCTGGGGGAAAAGCGTCGCCTAGAGATCGCTATGGCTGTACTAGCAAAGCCAGAAATACTATTGCTCGATGAACCCCTTGCAGGACTTGCTGAATCTGAAATCAAGGGCGTATTAAGAGTATTAGGTAGGCATATTGGTAAACAAACGATTATTTTGGTTGAGCATAAAATTTCGCACATTAAGGATTTTGTAGAACGGTTGGTTGTTATGCATGAAGGTAAGATTATTGCTGAAGGCGCATATGAAGAATGCCTTAATCATCCAGAGGTTCGTCGGAGTTACTGGCAAATTGCGCCTGAAGACGAGGCCCTAGATGCTTAATTCAGAAAATGTTCTGGAGGTTAGCGGCTTAAATGTTTCTTATGGTGAATCAAAAGTTCTATTTGATATGAACCTTCATTTATCGCCTAATGAGATTGTTTCGTGCGTAGGACGAAATGGTGCAGGTAAGTCAACATTACTTAAAACTATTGCTGGTTTTATTAAACCCACCTCCGGAGAGGTGAATATTCCCTCTAGTGGATTGACAGGCAAACCCCCGTATGAGATTGCACGGTTGGGGGTTAAATACATCCCTCAGGATAAAAAAGTTTTTTCTGATCTAACGGTTCGGGAAAATCTCGAGTTGGGTAGCTATGCAACCAAGGATTACAACTGGGATCGAGTTACTGATTTTTTTCCAAAGCTGATTGTATTGATGGACCGCAAGGCAGGTTTTCTTAGCGGTGGCGAGCGCCAGATGCTGATGATTGGCAGGGCAATTCTTGGTAACCCTAAAGTTTTGTTGATTGATGAGCCAACTGAAGGGCTTTCGCCAAGTATTGTTAGCCATTTAAAACACGTGTTTACTGAATTAAGTAAAAGTGCCGCACTTATTATTGTCGAACAAAATTTGCCTTTAGTTTGTGCGATTTCGAATCGTGTCTATGCCATTAAAGAAGGTCGGGTTGTTGCCGAACTGACAGGACAAGACCAAATCAAACCGATAACTTGTGAAGAGTATCTTTAGGAAAAAGCAATGTTAAGTGCATGGCGTTGGTGGCGTGGAATTTTGATTGCTTTCGCTTTAGTAGCGGTAGGGCGTCAATTTCTCCCGTTGCCGTTTATTAACGAAGTTCTAATTTTTTCAATTTACACAATTGGCTGTAATTTTCTCTTGGGCCGCGTTGGTTTTATTTCGTTTGGTCAGCCTGCTTACTTAGCAATTGGCGCTTACGGAACTGCCTTTTACCTTTTTTATTTTGGGACAAATCCCTATTTGGCTATCTTAGTTGGCTTATTGGCCGGTTTTATCTTTGCTTGCCTTATTGGACCATTGTTTATCCGTTTGCGAAGCGATTACTTTGCTTTGGTCAATCTTGCCTTGGCCGTAATTATTTATTATCTGATGCAAAAGGTTTTGGCTGATATCACTATGGGCGACAACGGATTATGGTTTTTAGCGAATATAGACTCAACGCCAATATTGAACTTAACCAATCCAGGTCAATTTTTTATTTTTGCAATTTTGGTTGCCATCCTTTTGTGGGGCCTTTACAAATATTTGGATGATTCCATATTTGGAGCCTGCTGTTTAGCAACGAAAACAAATGAAACGAAACTCCAGTTCCTTGGCTATAGCAATTTTTATATTCGACTCCTGGCTTTTATTATCGCCAATACCACCACTGCATTTGCAGGATGCCTCTACGCGGTTTACCTTGGTTCGGTAAGCCCAGAAATTACAAGTCAATCACGAGCAGCGGATCCTATCATTGTTACTATTCTTGGTGGTGTTGGATCGCTGTTTGGCCCCCTCGTGGGAACTATTGCCTATACTGGACTGCGCGATGTTGCCAGTAAATTTATTGGCAATTGGGAGTTATTTATAGGCGTTATTTTAATTATCATTATGCTCACAAATTCAGGTGGTCTTTATGGCGGTGTGGAAACATGGTGTAAGAATATGTTAGATAGACGGAAAAACTCAATGGGTGATAAAACCGAGGATCATTGTTAATGGATTTTCAGCTTCTTTTTTCAGGTGTCATTTTTGGGCTTAGCTTAGCAAGCATCTATTTCTTAACGTCAATTGGGCTGTCACTTTGTTTTGGTTTAATGCGTATTATTAGTCTCGATCAGCTACTTTATTATTCTTTTGGTGCATACATAACTTACACAGTCAGTTCTTTTATCGGTAATTTTTGGTTGGGTATTGCCTGCGGGGTGGTTGTTGGCGGTATTTTGGCATTCTTAGTAGAGCGGTTAATATATCGTCGAATTTATGAACGTGAAATCACATTTAGCATGATTACTTCATTTGGTGTTTTGCTAGCCGGTGTAGGTTTGATTAAATCCATTTGGGGATTATTGCCTCGTCCGGTTCAGCCTCCAATACTTGAGCAGCTAGATATTTTCGGTACCGAGGTTCCTATATATCGCTTATTGGTGATTGCGATTGCATGCATTGTATATATCGGTATTTGGGCATTTCTCAATCGCACAATTATTGGCAAGGCAATTCGAGCTGGGATTGAGAATATGGAGCACGTTGAAGGCCTTGGTATTAACGCGGCGCGGCTTTTTACAATAACCTTTGTGATTGCCGGAGCGTTATCTGCACTTGGCGGCGGTTTATATGCACCGTTGATTATGGTGGACCCACAGATGGGACTTGAGACTTTAGCTTTTGTCTTTATGGTGGTAATTATTGGCGGGCTTGGAAGCATTAAAGGGACGCTCGTATCCTCCATTATTGTTGGTCAGGTTGTTTCAATTGGCTCGCTTATATATGCACCGTTGGCGATTATGGCCCCATTTGCAATTATGCTTCTTATCTTGCTGATCAGACCAACAGGTCTTTTTGGGAGCGTTTTAGCAAAATAAATTTTCAAATTTATCTATAAAGAGGAGTGGTTATGAAATTGGTGCGCTATGGATCACAAGGAAAAGAAAAACCAGGTCTTATTGATCGGGATGGGAATTTAAGGGACTTGTCCAAAAAAATTGCTGATATTGATCCAAGTCAGATTTCAGCTGCAGCCCTTAAAAAAATTAGCAAGTTACCGATTGATTCGTTGCCTTTGGTTAAGGGTAAAAAACGATTTGGAGTTCCTGTTAACGGTATTGGGAAGTTTATTGCAATCGGATTGAATTACACCGATCACGCAAAAGAAGCAAATATGGCAATACCCAAAGAGCCAATCATTTTCATGAAGGCAATATCAAGCTTATGCGGGCCAAATGATGACACCATCTCCCCTAAGGGCTCGAAAAAACTCGATTGGGAGATTGAATTAGGCATCGTAATTGGAAAAAAAGCACGTTATGTTAGTAAAACCGAGGCACTAAAATACGTTGCAGGGTATTGTGTTATTAATGATGTATCAGAACGCGAGTTTCAGTTGGAGAAGGGCGGAACCTGGGATAAAGGCAAGGGTTGCGATACTTTTGGTCCAGTAGGCCCTTGGCTCGTAACTACAGATGAAATTAAGAATCCTCAAAATCTTGAATTGTGGTTGGATGTCAATGGAAAAAAGATGCAACGTGGCAATACTAAGACCATGATTTTTGATGCGGCCACTATAGTGAGTTATGTCAGTGAGTTCTTGACTCTCATGCCTGGCGATGTTATTGCTACCGGAACACCTCCCGGAGTTGGGATGGGGATGAAGCCCAATCCAAAATATTTAAAAATTGGCGACGTTGTTACCTGCGGAATTGAAAAATTAGGTACTCAATGCCAAAAAGTGAAAGCCTTTAAAAAGTGATTATTCGTGCAATTAAACTCGAAGTTCATGCGATCTGAGGTTTGATATTTCCCCAGATTTATATTTTTGGCTGCCTTTTGTTTTAAAAATTATTTTGACTGCGGCAATAGTTGTTGCTGCATCAGTCATTGTTGAGCATGCTGGACCGCTTGTTGGGGCGCTGGTTGTTACATTGCCCGTAACATTAGGTCCAGCGTTTCTTTTTATTTTGATTGACCATGATGTTGGTTATACAACCGCCAGTGCTATAACTGGATTGGCAGTAAATTCCGTTAGCGGTTTATTCATGTTGCTGTATATAGTCCTAGCTCAAAATAAGACTCTTAAAGTTTGTTTGGGATTGGCAATCGCTGCATGGGTATTAATGTCCCAGATGATTCTGCTGCATCCATGGACTTTACTAGAGGCCACTCTTTTGATTCTAGTGATTTATCCAGTGTGCATTTTATTAAGTCAAAAATATCAGAATATCAAGATTCCAAAAATATCACGAAAATGGTACGAACTTCCAGTTCGCGTGTTTCTAGTTTGTTTATTAATGGGATTTGTTATATTTCTTAGTCATTATGGATCCCCTCAGGTTACCGGACTCCTTGCAGTGTATCCAATATCAACTACTTGTACCATCCTTTTAATTCATAGTCGATTTGGTGGAAAAGCATGCGCTGCAGTCATTTCATATGGACTTTGGGGAATGTTAGGCATAGGCCTTGGACTTGCCGCATTTGCGTTTACCGCGCCTAATTATGGCAAGAAAATGTGGATACTATTGGTTGCTGTGCCGGTTGTTTGGAATTGGGTTATTTGGATTGTGAAGCGGAAAATTACTGCAGAACGATAGTGGAAATTTTTTACCTATACCTCAGCCTTTAACCTATTGAATGGTGATTTGGTAGTTAATTAACAATCACCATTCAAAAGTTCGGTTGGACTTTCTTCAGATAAAGCATCCAATGAATGCGATTATTTAATCTTTAAGATTTTCATTGCATTTAAACCTTCAATTTTCTGCCTATCCTCTTTTGAAAGCTTTTTAACAGAAGCTATTAGTCCAAGCGGATCTACTTCGCCCATATCATATGGATAGTCGGTACCCAATAAAACATGTTCAGGGCCAAAGGTATCAATTAAGTGTCGTAACATTGTCGGATCAAATGTAATGGTATCAAAATAAAACTTCTTTAAATAGCTTGAAGGTTTAGATTTAATTACAGTATGACAGTCTGGTCTTGCCCTCCAGGCATGATCCATGCGAGCCCAATAGTGAGCTAGGTAACCACCAGCATGCGGTGTAACGAATTTAATTTTTGGATTGCGCGCAACAACCCCATCGAATATCAGATGACTTACAGCAATCGTCGTGTCTAATGGGTTACCGATCACGTTATTAAAATAGTGATTAACCAATCGATCGGCTTGGGTTGTTCCTGTTGGGTGCATAAAAATCACAATTCCTAACTCATTGGCTTTGGAAAAAAACCGATCCAATCCCAATCTTGGGTCTGATAAATTCATTCCATTAACATTGGTGTTAATCTCAACTCCTCTTAAGCCCAATTTTTTCACGGCATATTCGAGTTCCTTTACGGCCAGTTCGGCATTCTGCAAGGGTATGCTTCCCATCCCAACAAATCGATCTGGGTGTTTTGCAACGATATTGGCAATGCCATGATTGATTTCCCTTGCTAGACTCGCCCCCATGTCGGGTTCGGTAAAGTAATAGTATTGGTTTGGGGCTGGGCAAACAGCTTGAATATCAACGCCCATTTTGTCCATATCGCTAATTCGTTCATCAATACCAGTTAGTTGTGAAAAGCGATCTTGAATTTGTTTTACATTTGTTGAGCGCGTAAGTTCATTTGCAAAAATGACTGAAGGATCATATTTCCCGGGCTCCAAATATTCAGTCTTTTTATTCACCTCCGGATTTAAATAGTGACAGTGAATGTCTACTACTTTAGATTTACCACGGCGATCCTTGGCAATTATCTTGCTAGTATTTTTTGCTTTGAATTTATTTGTGCCAACTTTAGCTAAAGCTTTTCCAGTTTCAGATTTTTTGGTATTTGCACTATTTTTTTTAAGACTTGCTATCGTGGTCTCTGCCAAGTTTTCCTGTTCAACTTTAGAATATAAACTATCGCTATAGTTATGTTGATGCAATGGGTCGCTACAGAATGGGCTACAGGTAAAGAACATATAAAACCTTTATAAAAGTAATTAGATTAATAAATTCCAAGAAATTGTGTTGCTGATTCTGGATTCGCATTGACTTCTGCCACCGTACCTTTAAAAGCTAAATGACCATTATTTAGAATCACTATATCGTCAGCTAGCTCCATCGCCAATTTAAAATTCTGTTCCACTAAAATAATTGACAGGCCTTCCGATTTTAATTTCGCAATGCCCTTGGCAACCTCAGAGACTATGAGGGGCGCAAGCCCTTCGGAAGGCTCATCTAGCAAGAGAACGTCTGGGTTGCCCATCAATGCACGTCCTATTACTAGCATTTGTTGTTCGCCACCAGAAAGAGTTCCTGCTCGTTGATGTTGTCGTTCTTTGAGTTGGGGGAAAAGTTCATAAACTCGGGGGATATTCCAAGGTGATGTAATTTGTCGGTTTTGTGAGGCAATGATTAAATTTTCATAAACACTTAAATTTGGGAAAACCCTTCTTCCTTGGGGGACAAGGCGAATGCCTGAACGTGCTATATATTCAGGCTGTAGTTTTTGGATCTCCCTATTACTACTAATTATTTTTCCAGACGACGCCTTTAGTAGTCCCGCAATCGTTAGCATGGTGGTTGTTTTGCCTGCGCCATTCCGACCTAATAATCCTAATAAACTTCCCTTTTTTAGAGAAAAATTTATTCCATGTATTACATGGCTGTCCCCGTAATGTACATGTAAATCGCTAAGAGATAGGATATCAATGTCCAAGATAAACCTCTCGAGTACGTGGGTGGTTGACCACCTCGTCTCTAGCCCCTTCGACAATTAGGCGCCCATAATGGAGTACTGATATCTGTTCAGCAAAATCCAATGCAACATCCATGTCGTGCTCGATCATGACGATGGTTGTTGACCTTGGAATTGCTTTTATCAAATCCCTCACCATTAAACGTTCGTCTTTTGATAAACCAGCAAGAGGTTCATCTAAGAGCAGTACTTTTGGTTCTTGTGACATGGCAAGAGCTATTTCAACCCTACGCTGCTCTCCGTAGGCAATGTCACTAACGAGCATTTCAGCGCTATCTTTTAAGCCTACTCCATCTAGCAAACGAATAGTCTTTTTATAGAGCTCATCTGCGGTTGTTAACTCTTTAAGCATTTCATTTTGGCGTTTGCTAATTCCAAGCAGGGCTAGCATCACATTGTGAGCTAAGGTATTTTTTGGAAATAAAGTGATTATTTGGTATGTGCGACTAATTCCTGCTCGAGCTCTCAGGTGCACAGGAAGTTGACTAATGTCCTTGCCAAAAAGACTTATGCTTCCTGAGTTAGGCTTTAATTCCCCTGTAATTTGGTTGAAAAGGGTGGTCTTTCCTGCACCATTTGGCCCGATAATCAGTCGCCTCTCACCTGGCTTAATAGCAATCGAGAGATCGTGGGTAACAACTACCCCACCAAAATTTTTGCTAAGATTTTTGATTTCAAGAGCCAAGCTCATTTATCACGCTCCTTGAAGCGTCGAATGTGGCTGGTAACCCATGGAGTAATACCTGTAGGCATAAAGAGAACTATCAGAACAAAAACAATGCCTAAAAGCATATTCCAGCGCTCGACATAGGCGGAAACATAATTTTTAAGTACCATTACGATGAAAACGCCGATTAGCGGTCCAGACAACGTGCCTGCTCCGCCAGCGATAACGCATAACAGGGCTTCCGCAGAAACTGTAATAGACATAATAGTCGGGTGAATGTATTTATGAAAATAAATATATAAAAGACCTGCTAGAGCACCAAAGAAACTTGCAACCACAAATGTGATCCATCTAATCATCCAAACATTAAATCCTAATGCAGCCATCCGGCGAGGTTGATCACGTGTTCCGCAAATGCTAACCCCAAAAGGCGATTTCACGAATCTTGCAATTGCGAGCAATGCTAGAGTGGTGATGATCAAGATAAACCAATAAAAGTTGCTACTAGACTCAAGATCAACGCCAAAAGGGGACGGTCTAGTAAGTCCTGAAATGCCATTATCACCATTGGTAACGCTAACCCACCTGTAGGCCAATCCCCAGAAAATTTGAGAAAGGGCTAGGGTTAACATGAGGAAACCCAATCCAGTTGCGCGTAATGCTATCCAACCAAAAATCATTCCCATAATTGTTGTGGATATGAGAACGATTGGAGCCGTAGTTGCGTGTCCCAGCCCCAATTTTGTTGAAAGCCAAGCAGAGATATACGCGGCCAAGCCAAGGTAAACCGCGTGACCCAATGAAGTAAGTCCAGCGTAACCAATGAGCAGATTTAAGCTAGCAGCGAAAATTGCTGCAATCATGATCTGACTCATTAAATTAATGTAGTACTCTCCAGCAAAAAATGGGATCGCCGTAAGAAACAACAGAAAACCAAGTATTGAAATGCGCTTCATGTTCGAATGGTTCCAAACAGGCCCATGGGCTTAAAGGCTATAACAATAACCATTGGCAAAAACAGCACTACGTAAGCTAAATCTGGGACAAGGACCAAACCAAAGTTGTATATGAAGCCAACTAAAAAGCTGGCAATGAATGTACCAACTAGACTGCCCACTCCTCCAAGAATTACCACGATCAAAGCCAACGGCAACATGTCGGCATCTAGCCCTGGGTATGCATTAAAGATTGGACCGCCAAGCGTTCCCCCTAATCCAGCCAATCCCGCGCCCAAACAAAATACGGTAGTAAAAAGTTTAGAGGCTGGAATGCCCACAGCCCGAGCCATTTGCATGTCATCTACACCAGCGCGAATCATTGCGCCAAGACGAGTCTTTTCAAGCAGCCAATAAAGAGAAATTGCAACCGCTATTGAGATGGCAAGAACGACCAGTCGGTAAGTTGGAAAACTTAAGCCAAAAAATTCCAAGGGCGCCCGGAATAGTGAGGGTGTTTCAATCGGGATTGGATCTCCCCCCCATAAAATTAAGCATAAATCAGCTATAACAAATGCCAAACCAAGAGTTGCTAAAACCTGACCTTGGGGGTTGGAAGACAGGCGTCGTAAAATAAAACGCTCGATTAAGCCCCCTAGAATTGATATAGCGACAATCGCGGCGAAGCAGGCGGTAATCATTCCGTATCCTGCGCGCACTGTTGTTGCGCCAACATATGCGCCTAGCATAAACAGTGCTCCATGAGTTAAATTAATGATGCGCATTAACCCAAAAATTAAAGCAAATCCGGAGGAAAGCAAAAAAAGCAATCCTCCGAGAGCAAGGCTATTTAAAGTTTGTATTGCCCATATCTGCATTGTTTTCCTGCCTATTACGATTCGAGATTTTTTGCTGGAGGATAATCTCGCGTATAGACTGGTTGCCCTAAAAAGGATTGAGGTTCATAAGTCCAAAATTGACTTACATTGGTATAGGTTCGAATTACAGCATTTACAAGTCGCCCATCTTTTCTTTCAACTTTGCGAATGTAAACATCTCCAACAATATTACCGTAAGTGTCAAATTTGACAGGCCCGCGCGCTGTAGGAATATTGGTTTTCTTAAGCGCTTCCATTAACTCATTCTTTTTGGATGCATCACCATTAACAGCATTGAGGGCATTTTCTAGCACAGCACCGCTAACATAGGTACCTGCACCATAGTATCCAGGATCGTATCCATATGCCTTGCGGTAGGCTGGAGCAAAACGTCGATTAATTGGGTTATCCAGTTCAGCGGAATACCAGCAGACAGTTTGAATACCAAGTGCTTCGTCGCCCATATTGCGCAATACGGATTCATCAAGCGCTGTCATACCACCAAGAATATTGACCTTACCTTTTAAGCCGTATTCATTAAATTGACGGGTAAAGCGAAACCCATTTGAACCAGCAAAGCCTAAGAAGATCCCATCTATATTGGTTTTTAGCTGAGCTAGGTAACTGCTATAGTCAGGGACAGTTAGTGGCGAGAATATTTTTTGAACGATTTTCCCGCCGTTTTCTTCAAACACCCGTTGAAATCCCGCATTCATTTCATGACCATAGGCAATGTCATCAGCAATCATTGCCATGCGCTTGTATTTAAGAATTTTTGCTGCATAGTCGGCCATAACGTGGGAGCATTGCGCAGAACTTGAGGTGGCGCGCACAAACCAAGGATTTGGTTTGCGTTGCGTCATATCTTCTGCCGCGGCAACCGAGAGGGTGGGGATTTTTTGCGTCTTAATGTAATCGTCGATTGCCAGTGCCTCGAATGCGGCTAACGGACCCATGAGAACCTGAATTTTGTCTCGTTCTACCAATTCTTGAATTTTGGTTTTGGCATTTGCAGGAACGCCGCCGGTATCAGCAACAATCAGATTTATTTTTCGACCCGCAAGCGTGTAATTTCGCTCGGCTAGATACATTTGAATGCCTCGCTCCATATCAATACCGCCTGAAGCAAGGGGTCCGGTCTTAACTGTCAATAAGCCTAGCTGAATAGGCTCTTTTGATTGAGCCATTGCAAATTGCGGTATCGCAAGGCTTAAGCCTGCAGCACTTGCGCCTTGTATAAATGAACGGCGATTTGAGTCCATTGTGTCTCCTTCTCTTGTAGTTATATAAAACATCTTACCTATTGAACTTTTGGAATAATAGGCAATAATAGATAGCATTGTCTATTTTCACCAAAATGGATAGTAGTGTTTCCACTATAAGTCGAGGTCGTCCTATCACGGGGGTCGTTGTGAAGAAAGGGGCCGCAACCCAGCAATTCATTTTTAAAATTTGAAAGTTTTAATCCGGTTTTTTCGGCAAAGATATAGTCCTTTCCTCTAACGGAAAGCGCCAAACGATAACCTTTTGGCGCCACAATCGAGCTTGGCCAGAGCTCAATATCTGCCTCGACAACTTCCCCTGGAGTAAGCGGTTGGCAGGAAACGTGTCGGTGATAAGGTCTATAGGGCTTGCTGAGAATTGGATCCAACTCCCTATGGGAAGTCCTTAGCCAACCTTGAGCAATAGGAGTATGCGGATCAATAGCGCCTGCGAATGTCACTTCACGCAGATCGGGGGTTAATAACCTTAAAACCAAAAACAGATCGGCATCCTCAGTATCAGATGAAACCCAAAGCTTGGCAGCCATTGGGCCAGTAATTTCAGTTTCTTCTTCCAATGGACTTGAAATAAATGTAAGGCCATCCCCTTGGGCATTAAAACTGATTTTGGATTGAGTTTGGTCAGAATTAAGGCTGATGGATTGATCTATGCTGTGCAAATAAAATCGAGTCCACTGCGTCCGGTCTATAGGCCAATTTGATTCTTTGCGTTCTTCAAAACGGTTAATGTGCCTTATTTGCAAGCGAACAGGGGGTTCTTTATCCCATCCATTTTTTTCGCCCTTAAGAAAGAAATTAAAAAATTGCTTTTGAATCGCTATCCCATAGTCGGTATAAAAGTGGGTCCAGTGCTCTAGACCATGCATTTCCAGCCATTTTTGTTGCGTAGCGGATCGAATGAAGCTTTCGGAGTTGCCCCTTAAGTGAAGGCCTTGTCCTCCCCAGTTACCTGCAGATAGAAATGGAGTTTTAATTTTTTCCCACGCAGCCGACCGAATCTGGTGGTATTGATCATCAAAGGGGTGGGCAAGAATTTCATCGCCAAAATGGCAACGATTCTCAGTAAGATCTTCATCTGAAAGGGTTATATTACCGCAGGCTAACTCACCCGTTACGGGGTTTTTTGGACCTCGCTCGCCTAAACCGTATTGAACAGTTTTTACCTGCATGTCATACCAGTTTGCCCAAAATGTTGAAAGTATTCCGCCATGGTGTGACATGTCGCGATAAAAATCCGTTGCTCCTTCCCATATGCACATAGCAGCAAGATGTGGGGGTTGTAGGCTTGCTACTTGCCATTGATTAATTCCGTAATATGAAACTCCTGAAAGGCCTACTTTACCGTTGGACCAAGATTGAACGCCGGCCCACTCAATACATTGATAAAAATCTAGGGTTTCTCGTTCTGAAAAATGACTCACATAACCCGGGGAATTGCCGCATCCTCTTGAATCGACCCGCACGCAAATATAACCATCCGGAACCCATTTTTCTGGGTCGACCACTTCCCAATTTTGATACTGGTTACTAGAGCCATGAGGAACATCTGGGTGTTCTGAGACCATCTTTTGCCAGGCGCTTGGATAACCTTCTTGAAATGGAAGACCTTTGGCATAAGGGCCATAACTTAATAAAACCGGATATTTGCCTGGAATTATTGGTTGAAAAATATCAGCCTTTAACTCCAGACCGTCATCCATTGGAATGGAAATATCCCAATCTATTTGCATTTGATTTGAGTCAATAATGCTTTTTTTTGGTTCTTTCATTGTCTCTTAGCCCCTATTTATTTTTTTAATTCTGCTTTGTTACATAATATTAACTCT